>DASQUI010000162.1:0-10346 GCA_035641375.1 Actinomycetota bacterium | reverse complement strand
ATCGAGGGCTCGCCCGGCGACGAACCCCCCGATCTCCGCGGGCTGGCCGACCGGGTGGAACGGCTCACCGGCGAAGGCATGTCCCGCCGCGATGCCGCCGCCCTCGTCGCCGAGGAGGCGGGCGTTTCTCGCCGAGCCGTGTACGAGGCGTCCCTGCACACGGAGGGTGGCTGACGTGATCCGGCGGCGGGTAGGCTCCGTGTCGATGCGCCTGGGTCTGGCCCTCGCCCTGATGCTCCTCCCCGCCTGCGGCGGTGAGGATCCGACCGTTCCCGGCGTTCCCCCCACCGCGGCTACGCCGGGAGGGATGACCCTGGCCAGCCATCCGCTCCGCGAGGGAACGTTCCCCGTCGAGTTCACGTGCGACGGGGTCGACACCTCGCCGCCGATGGAGTGGTCCGGCGTCCCCGATCAGGCGGCCGAGCTCGTGCTCTCGCTGGTCGACCCCGAGGCGCCCGGCGGCCCGTTCGTGCACTGGGTGGTCTACGGGATCGAACCTGCCGACGGCTCGGTGGAGGCCGGCGAGGTGCCCGCGGATGGCGTGGAGGGCACCAACGACTTCGACCGGACCGGCTACGGCGGTCCCTGTCCGCCGGCGGGCGAGACGCACGACTACGTGCTCGCCCTCCTGGCCTCCTCCACCACCCTGGAGCTCGAGCCCGGGGCGTCGCTGTTCGACGTCACGCAGGCCATGGGGGCGCCCCTGGCCGCGGCCCAGCTGACGGCCTCGTACGGTCGGTGAGCCCGTCGGCCCCCTAGAATCCGACGAGCGATGGCCGAGCGCACCTACTACGTCACCACCCCGATCTACTACCCGAACGACGTCCCCCACATCGGCCACGGGTACACGACGGTGGCCGCCGACTTCGTGGCTCGGTTCCACCGGCTCCGCGGCGAGGACGTCTTCTACTTGACCGGCACCGACGAGCACGGGAAGAAGGTGCCCCAGGCCGCCCGGGAGCAAGGCCTCGAGCCCCAGGCGTTCGTCGACCGGATGGAGCCGAAGTGGCGCGAGGTGTGGGAGCTGCTCGACATCTCCTACGACGACTACATCCGCACCACCGAGCCGCGCCACGAGAAGGCCGTCTCCAAGCTGCTCCAGGCCGTGCACGAGAACGGCCGCGACGACATCTACCTTGGGAGCTATGAGGGCCTGTACTGCGTCTCCTGCGAGGCCTATTACACGGAGGATGAGCTGATCGACGGGATGTGCCCGATCCACGGCACGCCGGTCGAGGCCATGTCGGAGGAGAACTACTTCTTCCGCCTGTCCGCCTACCAGGACCGGCTGCTCGAGCACTACGAACGCACGCCGTCGGCCATCGAGCCGGAAGCACGCCGCAACGAGGTCCTGTCCACGATCCGGGGCGGCCTGCGGGACTTCTCGATCTCCCGGACCTCGTTCGCGTGGGGGGTGCCAATCCCGTGGGACCCGGCCCACGTGACCTACGTGTGGTTCGACGCCCTCACCAACTACATCACCGCGGCGGGCTACGCCGACGATCCCGGCCGCTTCGCCCGCGTGTGGCCGGCCGACGTCCACTTCATCGGGAAGGACATCATCCGGTTCCACGCCATCTACTGGCCGGCCATGCTGATGGCGGCCGGGGTGGAGCCCCCCGCGCAGGTGTGGGCCCACGGCTTCCTGCTGGTCGGCGGGGAGAAGATGAGCAAAACCCGTCTGACCGGCATCCATCCGAAGGAGCTGGTCGACCATTTCGGCGTGGACGCGTACCGCTACTACTTCCTGCGCGAGATCGCCTTCGGGCAGGACGGCAGCTTCTCGTGGGAGTCGATGGTGGCTCGGTACAACGCCGACCTGGCCAACGGCCTGGGGAACCTGGCCAGCCGGGTCCTGGCCATGCTGGCCACCTCGTTCGACGGGGCCGTCTCCGAGGCCACCGTGGCCGGGGCCGCCGGGGCGCTGCCCGACACGGTCGCGTCCGTTATCGAGCGCTACTCGGCGGCCATGGACGAGGTCGCCCTCACCACCGCGGTGACGGCGGTGTGGGATGTGGTCGACGAGGCCAACCAGTACCTCGTGGAGCGGGAGCCGTGGAAGCTGGCCAAGGATCCGGCCCGGCGGGAAGAGCTCGCCTCGGTCCTGTACGCGGCGGCCGAGTCGCTCCGCGTCCTGGCCATACTGGTCTCTCCGATCATGCCCGCCGCGGCCGGTCGCCTGTGGGCTGACCTGGGGCTGTCGGGGGCGCCGGCCGATGCCGGCCTGGCCGGGGCGGCGTGGGGCGGTCTGAAGCCGGGGACCACGACGCGGAAGGGCGAGTCGCTCTTCCCCCGGCTCGAGGACTGATGGAAGCGCTCGCAGAGACACCGCAGCCCGAAGCGGAGGTCGTCGACACGCACTGTCACCTGTTCCTCATGGAAGGAGAGGCCCCCACCATCGTCCAGGACGCCCGGGAAGCCGGGGTGACCGCCATCGTTTGTGTCGGCGTCGACCACGAGACGAGCCGGCTGTCCCGCGACCTGGCCGATGCCATCTCCGGCGTGTTCGCCACGGCGGGCGTGCATCCCCACACGGCGTCGGCGTTCGACGCCGCCGTGGGGGGAGCGATCGAGGAGCTCCTGGCCGATCCGCGGGTCGTGGCCGTCGGGGAGTCGGGCCTGGACTACTTCCGCCTGCGCTCCCCGAAGGAGGAGCAGCAACGGGCCCTCCGGGTCCACTGCGCGCTGGCTCGCGAGACGGGGAAGGCCATCGTCGTCCACGTCCGGGACGCGTGGGTCGACGCGATGGCCATCCTCGAGGAGGAGCGGCTCGACCGAGTGGTGCTCCACTGCTTCACCGGCGACGAGGCGGTGGCGGCAGAGGCCGGGGCCCGGGGCTATTTCTGCTCGTTCGCCGGACCGATCACCTATCCGACCAATGAGGCCCTTCGGAAGGCGGCGGCCATCCTGCCTGAGGAGCGCCTGCTCGTGGAGACCGACAGCCCGTTCCTGCCCCCCCAGCCGTTGCGGGGACGGGAGAACGAGCCTCGGAACGCCGTGGCCGTCGTCGATGCCCTGGCCGCGGCCCGGGAGACGGACCCGTGGGGGGTGGCTGCGGCCACCACCCGCAACGCCCGGGCGGCGTTCGGCCTGCCCGGCTGATCTCCGAACGTCCGTTCGGGGTCAAGTTTGCAGGAGGGGTTGAGGGTTGATAGGGTCTCGCCCAACTTGCCCCGCCGAGAGCACGAGCCGGAGCGGTCACCTTCCCCGCCGCGCAAGACTCCGGGCCGGGCCTCGCGCTTCGAACGCGCGAGGAAACGAAGGACGCTCCCGGTCCCGGGCCGTCCCGCGCGCCTTGGCTTGGCGCTCATCCTGCTCGCCGGCCTGGCCCTGTACTTCCGCCTCGACAAGAACGTGACCCTGGTGATCGACGGCCGTGCCGCCACGCTGAGCACACTGAGCGGCACCGTCGGCGACCTGCTGGAGGCCGAGGAGGTGGCCGTGGCCCAGCACGATCGCGTTCGTCCGGCAGCCTCGGCGAGGCTGGCCGAGGGGATGCGGATCCAGGTCGATCACGCCAAGGAGATCCAGCTCGTCCTCAACGGGGCCCCCCAGACCGTGTACGTGATCGGGCAGACGGTCGACGACGTGCTCGAGCAGATCAACCTTCGGGCCGGGCAGAACGCCTTCCTCCGGCCCTCCCGGGCGGCGCGCATCACCGACGGGACCGTGATCCAGTTCCGCCGGGCGGTCTCGGTCACGCTGGCGGTCGACGGGAAAAGCACCGACCTCATCACGAACGCCCCCGACGTCGGGTACCTCCTGGACAGCCTGGGGGTGGTGCTTAGGCGGCACGACAAGGTCGCCCCATCGGCGTATGCACCGCTGACCGAGGACGGGGTGATCAAGGTCACGCGGGTCCGCTACGCGCGGGTCACCTCGGTCGAATCCGTCCCGTTCATCACGAAGACCCGGTACACGGACCGCCTCATCCGGGGGGCCCGCCGCGTCGAGCGGTACGGCGTCCCCGGAGAGGTGCGGATGGAGTACCGGGTGCGGAAGGTGGACGGCAAGGTGGTCGACCGGGAGGTGCTGTCGAGGGAGCAGCTGTCCGAGCCCGTCGCCCAGATCGTCCTGGTCGGCACGCGGAACCCGAACACGCAGACGGGCACGGCATCGTGGTACCAGCGCGACGGCATGGTCGCCGCCCACAAGACCCTGCCCAAGGGAACACGGGTCCGGGTGACCAACCTGGCCAACGGGAAGCAGGTTACGGTGGTCATCGATGACCGGGGACCGTTCGTCAAAGACTGGATCATCGACCTCTCCGACGACGCCTTCGCCAAGCTCGCTCCGCTCGGGTCGGGGATCATCAAGGTCCGGCTCGACTGGTAGCGGGCTCCTGACCCGCCGGGGCCTGCGGGATCTCGCCGCCCGGCATGGCATCCGCCCCAGCAAGGCCCTCGGTCAGAACTTCCTGGTCGATCCCAACCTGGCCCGGGCCATCGCCCGCGACGCCGGCGCCGCCCCCGGGGAGCATGTGCTGGAGATCGGCGCCGGGCTCGGTTCGTTGACGATGGCCCTGGCCGAGGCGGGGGCCGAGGTGCTGGCCATGGAGCTGGACCGGAAGCTCTTGGCGGCGCTGGCGGAGGTGACCGAGGGCGAGCCCCGCGTCCACGTCGTTCGGGAGGACGCGACCCGGGCCGACTGGGACGACGTGCTGGGAAGCAGCCGGTGGCGGATGGCCTCGAACCTCCCGTACAACGTGGCCGTGCCGGTCGTCCTCGACCTGCTTCAGCGCTCGAGGGTCGATCCGATGCTGGTCATGGTGCAGCGCGAGGTGGGGGAGCGGCTCGCGGCCGGGCCCGGCGAGGAGGCCTTCGGAGCGGTGAGCCTGCGGGTTGTGTACCGCGCCTCGGCGCGGATCGTCCGCCGCGTCCCCCCGGCGGTGTTCTGGCCGCAGCCCAAGGTGGAATCGGTGTTGGTGCGTATCGAGCGGCGGCCTCCGCCCGTGTCCACGCCCGAGGAGGCCCTGTTCCGCCTGGTCGACGAGGGGTTCGCCCAGCGGCGCAAGACGATGGCCAACGCGCTCATCCGCTTGGGGTATTCGCGGGAGGAGGCCTCCGCCGCCCTGGCCGAGGCCGGGCTGGAGCCGAAGGTGCGGGCCGAGGAGCTGGGGTTGCCCGAGTTCGCTGCCCTCGTGGAGGCGGTGGGTGTCTGACGGGGCCGTGCGCGAGCCCGCGCCGGCCAAGCTCAACCCCTTCTTGAGGGTTATGGGGCGCCGTCCCGATGGGTTCCACGAAGTGGAGACCCTCGTCCAGCCGATCACGCTGGCCGACGGCGTCGAGGTACGGGTGGCGCCGGAGCTCGGATTGGAGCTGGCCGGACCGAGGGCCCACGAGGTCCCGCGGGGGAAGGAGAACCTGGCCATCAAGGCGGCCCGTGCTCTGGCCGAGGCGTCGGGCGTGCGGGCCGGCGCGCGCGTGGTCGTGGTGAAGCAGGTCCCCGTGGCGGCCGGGCTCGGCGGGGGGAGCGCGGATGCGGCGGCGGCGCTTCGGGCCTTGAACCGCGTGTGGGCGTTGGGATGGGACGACGAGCGGCTGGCTGAGGTCGGCGCCCCGGTCGGCTCCGACGTGCCCGCCCTGATCGGGGGCGGGCCCGTGCTGGCCCGCGGCCGCGGCGAACGGATCGAGCCGGCGGCGGTGGGGCGCACGTGGTGGGTGTTGGTCATCGAGCCGTTCGGCGTCGCCGCTTCGGACGCGTACGCCTGGTGGGACGAGGATGGGGAGCCGGTCGGACCAGATCCGGCCCCGGTGCTGGCTGCTCTGCGCGATGGGGCGGCGGAGGAGGCCGGGGGGCTGCTGTTCAACGATCTCGAGCCGAGCGTGGGAGCCCGGCATCCCGAGATCCGTGCTGCTCGGGAGGCGCTCGTCGGGGCCGGTGCCGTCGGTGTGGTGATGTGCGGCAGCGGGCCGACCATGTCCGGGCTGTGCCGCGACGGCCGCCACGCCGAGGAGGTCGCCGCCGCGGTCGGTGGGCTGGTCGTCGGCTCGATCGTGCGCCCGCCGTGACGCGCCGCGGCAGACTGCGATACTTGATAGGCGATCCGGGGTGGTCTAACGGCATGACGCCAGGTTTTGGTCCTGCGAGATCGAGGTTCGACTCCTCGCCCCGGAGCACTAGGATCGCGGGAACGTTAGGAACGCGACATCTCCCTTGCGGAAGCCCTGCTCTGCCTGTACAAAGAACGCGGCCCCCGAGCAGGAGACTCCTTTGGCCACGAAACCTTCCCGAAGCCTCTCCGCCGTCGTCATGGCCGCCGGCCGTGGCAAGCGGCTGAAGTCGTCGACGCCCAAGGTCCTGCACGATGTCTGCGGGCGCCCCGTGCTGTGGCACATCCTCTCCGCGGTGGCCGGGGTTCGACCGAACCGGATCATCGTCGTGGTCTCGCACGGGAAGGACCACGTCGAGGAGTCGGTCGGCGAGTGGGGCCTGTCGTTCCCCATCACGTTCGTCGATCAGAGGCGGCCGCTCGGCACCGGGCACGCCGTGGCCGCCGCGGAGCGGGCGGTGGGCCGCACCGACGACGTCCTCGTCGTTCCCGGCGACAACCCGCTGATCACCACGGCGATGCTGCGCGACGTCCTCAGGCTGCACCGGCGCCGCCGGCCAGCGGCGACCATGCAGTCGACGACGCTGCCGGACGCCACCGGGTACGGGCGGGTCATCCGGGAGGGCGACCGGTTCCTCCGCATCGCCGAGGAACGAGAGGCCACGCCGGAGGAGCGGGCCGTCACCGAGGTGGCCACCAGCGTCTACGCGTTCCGTCGCGAGGACCTCTACCGCGCCCTCCCGGCGGTCGGGCGAGAGAACTCCCAGCGCGAGTACTACCTGCCCGACGTCCTCGGCATCCTGGCCCACAAGGGCGAGGACGTCCGCGCGGTGACGGCCGACTACGGTGGGGCGCTCGATGTCAACTCTCGGGCCGCGCTGGCTCGGGCCGCGGAGGCGATGCGTCGTCGCATCAACGAGGGCCACATGGAGGCCGGCGTGACCATCGTCGATCCCTCGCAGACCTACATCGACGCCGGTGTGCGCATCGGTCGCGACGCCGTGATCCTTCCGGTGACGTTCCTGGAGGGGGCCACCGTCATCGGGAAGGGCTGCACGATCGGGCCGAGCACCCGGATCGTGGACACGCGGATCGGCGAGGAGGCCGAGGTGCAGTTCTCGGTGGTCCGCGGCTCACGGATCGGGGCCCGGGCCTCCGTGGGGCCGTATGCCAGCCTGCGCCCCAAGACGGTCCTGGCCCCAGGGGCCAAGGCCGGCACGTTCGTCGAGATCAAGGCGTCCCGCGTCGGGAAAGGGGCAAAGGTGCCGCACCTGGCCTATGTCGGGGACGCCTTCGTGGGCGAGGGAGCGAACGTCGGCGCCGGCACGGTCACCTGCAACTACGACGGATTCGAGAAACATCAGACACGGATCGGCCCGGGTGCGTTCATCGGGTCGGATACCATGTTGGTGGCGCCGGTGAAGGTGGGCAGGAACGCGGTGACGGGCGCGGGTTCGACCATCACGCGGGATGTCCCGGCCGGTGCGCTGGGGGTGGAGCGCGCCGAGCAGCGGACCGTGCGTGGCTATACGGAGCGGCGGAAGAAGAAGGCACGTGGGGCGCGAGGCCGGAAGGCCTCGGGGGGAGGAAAGGCGTGACGACCTCGATGCGCGAGATCGACACCAAGAAACACATGATGCTTTTCACCGGGACGACCCATCCCGCTCTCGCCAGGGACATCGCCTCTCACCTTGGCGTCGAGATGGCGGACGTGACGATCTCGCGCTTCGCCAGCGGCGAGATCTACGTCCGGTATCACGAGAGCGTCCGCGGCTCCGATGCGTTCGTGATCCAGCCGCACGCCGATCCGGTGAACGAATCGATCATGGAGCAGCTCATCATGATCGATGCGCTGAAGCGGGCCTCCGCCAAGCGCATCACCGCCGTCGTCCCCTACTACGGCTACTCGCGGCAGGACAAGAAATCGCTGGCCCGGGAGCCGATCTCGGCTCGGCTGGTCGCCGACCTGCTGACCGCGGCCGGGGCCAACCGCGTCGTCTCGGTGGACCTGCACAGCGGACAGATCCAGGGATTCTTCGACGCCCCATTCGACCACCTCACCGCGCTGCCGCTGCTCTCTGACTACCTGAAGGACAAGCTGTCGCTCCCCAACGGGAGCGAGGTTGCGGTGGTCGCTCCCGATGCCGGCCGGGTCAAGGTGGCAGAGCGGCTCGGCGATCACCTCGAGTGCGACCTTGCCTTCATCTACAAGCGACGGTCGCGACAGGAGGCCCACACGATCGAGCAGATGGTCGTGGAGGGCGATGTTCGCGGCCGGGCCTGCATCCTCATCGACGACATGGTCGATACGGCAGGCACGGTGAGGGAGGGATCGAAGCTCCTGTCGAAGGAGGGAGCGTCCGAGATCTACGTCGCCGCCACCCACGCCGTGCTCTCGGGGAAGGCCCTCCAGAACCTGGAGGAGTCCCCCATCAAGGAGGTCATCGTCACCGACACGCTGCCGATCCCCGAGGAGAAGCAGATCGAGAAGCTGACGGTGCTCTCCATCGCTCCGATCATCGCTGCGGCGCTGGAAGCCGTGTTCGAGGACACGAGCGTCTCCGAGATCTTCCACGGCGAGAACATGCCCTAGAGGTCAGGCCTCTTCCCCGGCGTGGTAGCGGGCCAGCTGCGGGATCAGCAGCGCGATCACACCCGCCCCGGCGATGCACGCCAAGCCGCCCGAGATCACCGAGATGGTGGGGGTGAACAGGTGCGCAACCACGCCGGCCTCGACGTCGCCGAGCCGTGGTCCTCCGACCACCACGGCGAAGTGGATCGAGGAGAGACGGCCCCGTAACCGATCCGGCACCGTCTGCTGGAGGATCGTGGAGCGGAGCACCGCGCTGACGATGTCGGCCCAGCCGGCCACGGCCAGGAGGATGAGGCCGAGCCAGAACGGCGTGATGCCGAACACGGCAATGGCCGCTCCCCACGCCGCCACCGCCCAGAGCACAGCCCGGCCCTGGCGGCGGACCCGATTGACCCAGCCCGAGCTGAGGAGTCCCAGGACGGCCCCAGCCGCCGGGGCCGCGTAGAGGAGGCCGAGACCGGCCGGGCCGACCCGGAAATGCACCAGGGCCAGGGCCGGGAACACCGCCCGGGGCATGCCGAACACCATGGCGTTCAGATCGATCCAGAACGTCGACTGCAGGACCCGCCGGCCGCGCAGGTAGGCGAAGCCTTCGCGGACGGAGCGGAACCCGCGGGCCGGTTCCTGCCCCTCGTGCTGGGGCGGCATGGGCCGCATCCGCCACACCGTGTACAGCGCGACCAGGAACGTGAACGCATCGATCCCGTATGCCCAGGCCAGTCCGGCCCGAGCGATGATCAGGCCCCCGACCGCCGGTCCGATCACATCGCTGGCCTGGAAGACGCCGAAGTTCAGGGCGATGGCCGCGGCCAGCTTCCCCTTGGGAACCAGACCGGGGATGGCGGCGGTCCGTGCGGGCGCATCGAGCCCGCTCAGCGCGGCGATGATCCCCGCGGTCAGGTAGAGGAACCACAGCGGCGGGTCGCCGGCGATCGCCCCCCCGACGAGCATGAGCGATCCGGCCGTCAGCCCGACCTGCGTCCACGCAAGAAGCCTCCGGCGATCCATCGCGTCGGCGATGGCCCCGCCGATGATCGAGAAGATGATCAGCGGCACGAACTGGACCAGTCCGAGCATCCCCACCGCCAGCGTCGAGTCGGTAAGGACGAAGATCTGATACGGAAGCGCCACCACGCTGATGTGGCGGCCAGTGTGCGACACCATCTCCCCGATCCACAGCAGGCGGTAATCGCGGGAGACGCGAAGCGGAGAGAGGTCGATGGCCAGGCCGCGGATCCTGGCCGCCGCCCGGGCCCGGAGCGTGGGGACCGGCATCGGCGGGCGTGCGTCGTCCGGGTCGTCGATCACCGAGGGGAGGATATCGAGAGGAGAGTTCACGTGATGCATCCGACGGATCGCTCCGGCAGAACGTCGTCGATGTCGCTGGGGCGGAGGAGGGGCCCTCAGAGCGGCGCGGGCATGAGGCTCAGCGCGCTTCGCAGGTGTAGCGCTTCTCGGCCCTGCAGACGTCGTGACCGCCACCGCCGTACACGCGGTCGGTGCCGGTCCCCCCGATGATCCGGTCGCTGCCCCCGAGACCGTAGATGCGGAACTCCCCGATCTCGCTGCCACCGAGGCCGCGGATGATGTTGGGTCCCCCATCTCCGTACAGGATGTCGGGGTACTTCGTGCCGGTCAGGTTCTCGATCCCGTACACCTTGTCCCAGCCGAGCCCGTGCGTGTTGTTCAGGTACAGGCGGG
>DASQUI010000161.1:0-4617 GCA_035641375.1 Actinomycetota bacterium | reverse complement strand
TGGGGAAGAAGGACGAGGTCGATGCGGACCGAATCCGCCGCGCCGTCGGCAAGGCGGCATCCCGTGCGTCGTCGTTCGCCGCCGTGGCCACGACCCTGCCCCAGGCGCTCGGCCGCGACTTCCAGGCCGGGATCGCCGCCGTCGTGGAAGGCCTGCTCCTGGGGTCGTACCGCTTCGACCGGTACAAGGACCAGGACGGCGAGAAGCCCAGGCTGCGCTCGGTGACCGTGCTCGGCTCGGGCCGCTGGGACGCCACGGCGGCCAAGCGAGCCCTGGAGCGGGGACAGATCCTGGCCGAGGCCACCGCGTGGGCGCGCGACCTGGTGAACACGCCGGCCATGGACGCCACACCGAGCTACCTGGCCAGTGAGGCCAGGAAGATGGCCAAGAGATACGGGCTCGAGGTGAAGGTGTGGGCCAAGGCCGAGTTGGAGCGCGGCGGCTTCGGCGGCATCCTCGGGGTGGGGCAGGGGAGCGAGAACGAACCTCGGCTCATCGAGCTGCGCTACAAGGGCGGGTCCGGTCCTCCCGTGGCGCTCACCGGGAAGGGGATCACGTTCGATTCCGGAGGGCTGTCGATCAAGGACTCGAAGGGCATGGAGTGGATGAAGGCCGACATGGCCGGCGGAGCATCGGTGCTCGCGGCCATGATGGCCATCGCCCGGCTCAAGCCGAAGGTCAACGTGATCGCGGCCGTCCCCAGCGCGGAGAACATGCCCGGTGGCTCGGCCATCCGCCCTGGTGACGTGCTGCGCCATCGGGGAGGGAAGACGTCGGAGGTCCTCAACACCGACGCCGAGGGGCGGCTGGTCCTGGCCGATGCCCTCGCCTACCTCAGCGAGAAGAAGCCGGCCGTCATCGTCGACACGGCTACCCTCACCGGGGCGATGGTGATGGCCCTCGGGGAAGAGCTATGGGGGGTCATGGGGAACGACGCGACGATCGTCCGTGATCTCCTGGCCGCGGGGAAGGACGCCGGCGAGCCGGGGTGGGAGCTCCCGCTGTGGTCGAGCTACGAGAAGCACATCGAGTCGAACGTCGCTGGGGTGAAGAACGTGGGCGCCCGGGGGGCAGGCGCGATCACCGCCGGCCTCTTCCTGAAGCATTTCGTGGACGACGTCCCATGGGCGCATGTGGACATCGCCGGCACCGCGTATGCCGAGCGCCCCGGCGACTACTGGCCCAAAGGAGCCACCGGCAGCCCGGTGCGAACGCTGGTCGGGTTCGTGGAGCGGCGCGCCGGCGCGGGGGCCAAGAAGAAGAGGACGTGACCAGCGCCGCGGGGTTGCGCCATCGTCACCGCGACGGCACAACCTGAGCGAAGCTGCCTAGCGCTCCTTCGTTCCGATGGCGAACAGGACGTCCTCGGTGTCGCCCAGCGGATCGGGGTATCCGGAGAACGCCTCGCGGACCCGCTCCTGGAACCGCGGCCACAGCGTGTCGCCGAGCATGTTGTGGAGGAACCGTCCGGAGACGCTGGACTCCCGTCCGGCGATGTAGTCGTCGCGGGGCACGGTGAACCGGTAGTCGCGCTCCTCGATGCGCATCTGGCGGAAGCCGGCCTCGTCGAGCACGTCCTTGAGCCGCTTCGGGTCGGAGAACAGCTCCTCCCATGGCGCGGCCTGCCGCATGGCATCGCGCAGCAGATCCCTGCCCACGAACGACTCGGCGATCTCTCGCCACGTCCGGCGGAACTCATCCTCCCGGCCGCTCCACGTGGCCACGGCAAGGCGCCCGCCCAGCTTCAGCGTCCGACGCATGTCGAACAGCGCCGTTTGGTACTTGCGGAAGAACGGCACGACGAAGGCGGCCAGCACGACGTCGAACGTCGCGTCGGGGAAGGGAAGGTCCAGGGCCTGGCCTCGGACGAGCGCCTCGACGCCGCGCTCGGCGGCGCGGCGGAGCATCTCGATCGACGGGTCGATGCCGACCACCAGGCCGTCCGGGGCCACCGCTCGGGCCGCCACCTCGGCGGCCACTCCGGTTCCCGTGCCCACGTCGAGGACCCGGCCACCGGCCGGGGGTGCGGCCAGCGCGACGAGGTCGGCGGCCGGCACGGCGTGGATGGGGGCCCGCACTCGGTCGTACAGCTCGGCCACGAGGTCGTAGGAACGCCAGTCGGGCCTGGGGTCCTGTCCCGGCCGGGACGGAGAGATGCGTCGTCGCATAAGCCCACTGTAGCGTGAACGCGTAGGATTCCCCCCGGAGCGCCCATGGACAAGCCGAGACACGGAGGCCATCTGCTCGCCGCGGTCCTGCGCCGCGAGGGCGTGGAGAACCTGTTCACGCTGTCGGGCGGGCACATCGCCCCGATCTACGACGGCAGCGTCGACGAGGGCATCCGCGTCGTCGACTTCCGCCACGAGCAGGCCGCCGCCCACGCCGCCGACGGCTGGGCCCGGGTGACCGGGCGGCCCGGCGCGGCCGCCGTGACCGCCGGCCCCGGTGTGACCGATGCGGTGACCGGGATCGCCAACGCGTTCTACGCGAACTCGCCGATGTTGGTCGTCGGGGGGAAGAGCCCGCTGTCCGAGCAGCGCATGGGCTCGCTCCAGGAGATGGACCACGTGTCGCTGGTCCGCTCGATCACGAAGTGGGCCGACACCTGCTGGGAGACCCGGCGCATCGCCGACTACGCCACCGAGGCGTTCCGCCATGCCACCACGGGGCGGATGGGACCGGTCTTCCTCGACATCCCGCTCGAGGTCCAGTTCGATGCGTGGCCGGCCGGGCTCGAGGTCCCGGAGTCGTACCGGACCGAGGCCAGGCCGCAGGGTGATCCCGACGCGGTGGCCCGGGCCGCCCGCCTGCTCGCCGACGCCGAGCACCCCATCGTCTTCGCCGGAGCGGGGGTCCGGTGGTCGGAGGCGCACGAGGCGCTGGCCGCGCTGGCCGATGCCCTGAAGGCACCGGTGTTCCTCAACTCGCTGGGCCGCGGAGCCTTGCCCCCCGATCACCCCGTCTTCTTCTCGGCCGCGCGGAAGTACGCCCTGGGGAAGGCCGACGTCGTGCTGGCGCTTGGGGTGGATTGGGACTTCCGGCTCGGGTTTGGACGGAAGAACTTCTCCGAGGGCATCCGCGTGATCCAGGTCGATGTCGACGGGGCCCACATCGGACGGAACCGCCCCATCGACGTCGGGATCGTCGGGGACCCTGGAAAGGTCATCGAGCAGCTGCTGGCCGAGGGCGTGGGCAGCACGGAGGAGCCGTCGTGGACGGCGGAGGTTCGCGACGAGGAGCGGCGGCTCCTGGAGGAGGCCCGGGCCGGCACGGAGTCGGACGCCGTTCCGATCCACCCCCAGCGGTTCGCCCGCGAGATCCGCGACTTCCTGGACCACGACGCCATCGTCGTCGGCGACGGCGGCGACATCGTCGGACTTACGGCATCGATCGTGCAGGCCCGGCAACCGGGGCACTGGCTCGATCCCGGGCCGTTCGGGTGCCTCGGCGTGGGGCCGTCGTTCGCCATGGCCGCCAAGCTGGCCAGGCCCGACAAGCAGGTGCTGATCGTCTACGGCGACGGCTCGTTCGGGCTGAACGCCATGGAGTACGACAGCGCCATCCGCCAGCAGATCCCGTTCGTGGGGATCATCGGCAACGACGGCGCGTGGGGGCAGATCAAGGTGGCCCAGGAGGCGCTGTACGGCGAGGGCAACGCCCCGGCGGCCTTCCTGTCGCAAGAGACCGGCTACGAGAAGATGGTCGAGGCGCTGGGTGGCCACGGCGAGCGGGTGACCGAGCCGGGGGAGATACGCCCCGCGCTGGAGCGAGCCTTCGCCAGTGGCGTCCCGGCGTGCGTCAACGTGCTGGTCGACCCATCGCTGATGCGCCGGGCCTCGTACCTCGGTTGAGCTCCGATTTCCGCCCGTCGAGCTCATGACGGCACGTGGCGTTGCGGCGTACGGGTCCCTGAGCCATCTGGGAGCTAGTTGTCCGGAAGCCCTCGGTTTCCTCCCCGCCGGCCCGCGTCGGCGACGAACTCGGCTCGGTCGACGATGACCCGGCGGTGGCTGCCGGAGGCCACCACCCCGGCTCCATCGGTGATCTCGATGCGGAAGAGCAGCCGCTCTCCCTCCACCGCCACCAGCTCGGCCAGAGCCTCGACGACGCTCCCGATGGGAGTGGGGGCGCGGTGGCGCAGCTCCACCGAGGTTCCCACCGTGGTCCGTCCGGACGGCAGCGATGGGTGAACGGCCTGGATGGCGGCCCGCTCGGCCAGGGCCAGGACCGCCGGTGTGCCGAGGACGGGGACATCGCCGGAGCCCAGGGCCTCGGCGGTCATCGCCTCCGTCACTCGTTCGCTGACGGTGGCGGAACGTCCGGGTTCGATCAGGTTCGGCATCATCCGAGCGACATCATATGGTTCGGGACCCCGGACGGGACCTTTACTAGTCATCCCTGACTATGACGAATCACCCGTCTTCCTCATTGTTTCGCGTATCGGACCGCGACTACATTCGAGCGAGCTACGACCCGTGTGAGCAGACCACCGGGCCTCTGTCCCGGTGTGCCCCCTCTGCGAACCGCCGAAACAGGAGGTAGGGGGCTGTGCACGATCCAGGGAAACGGATGGGGCGCATCCTTGTCGCCGGTGTGGCGCTCATTTCGCTCGTTGCC
>DASQUI010000160.1:0-6076 GCA_035641375.1 Actinomycetota bacterium | reverse complement strand
TATGATGCCGGGCGTGGATCATGCCGCGCGCCGAGAGCGGGTCGTTGGCCGCCTCACCGAGCTGGAGGCCGAGGCGATCCTGGTGACCCGCATCCCCAACGTCCGTTACCTCAGCGGGTTCACGGGGTCGAACGGCCAGCTCCTTCTCACCCAGAGTGATGGCGTATTCCTGACCGATTCCCGCTACGTGGAGCAGGCTCGCCGTGAGGCCCCCGACCTCCGTCGCGCTGCCTACCAAGGGGAACTGGCCGCGATCTTCGCCGAGCTCGCTCGCGACGCCGGCGTGGAGCGCGTCGCGTTCGAGGCCGCCGGCGTGACGTACCGGACGTACCGGAAGCTGGCCGAGGTCGACGTGGAGCTCGTTCCCACCACCGACGAGGTGGAGCGGCTGCGCTGGGTGAAGGATCCCGAGGAGCTGGCCCTGATCGAGGCCGCTCAACGCATCACCGACGAAGCCTTCGCTCGCATCGTGGCCAAGCTCACCGAGGGTCGGACGGAAGGAGAGGTCGCCTTCGACCTCGAACACTCGATGCGTGAGCTCGGTGCCGACGCCGTGGCCTTCGATCCCATCGTTGCGTTCGGGGAGCAGGCGGCCGAGCCGCACCACCGCCCCACCGACCGGCCCCTCCGCCGGGGCGACGTCGTGAAGATGGACTTCGGCTGCACCGTCGACGGCTACAGCTCGGACATGACCCGCACGGTCGCCTTCGGCGACCCCGCCACCAAGCTCCGTGACCTCCATGAGCTGGTCCGCCGGGCCCAGGCGGCCGGGACGGCGGCGTTGCGTCCGGGGATGCGCGGTGGCGAGGTCGATGAGGCGGCCCGCGCCGTGATCCGGGACGCCGGGTTCGGGGAACGGTTCGGGCACTCGCTGGGCCACGGCATCGGCCTGGAGGTCCACGAGGGGCCCGGGCTCCGCCACGGCTCGGAGGACGTCCTGCCCGAGGGCACGGTGGTCACCGTGGAGCCCGGCGTCTACGTGCCGGAGCTCGGCGGCGTCCGCATCGAAGATATGGTGGTGGTCACGGCGACGGGGGGGCGGCTCCTGCCGGCATCTCCCCGCGAGCTCCTCGTCGTCTGATCTGGAGGGATCGATGAGCGTCTCCACCAACGACCTGAAGAACGGGATGACCCTCTCGCTGGAGCGCGGCGAGCTGTGGACGGTCCTCGACTTCCTGCACCACAAGCCGGGGAAGGGACAGGCCGTGGTACGCACCAAGCTCCGCAACGTGAAGAGCGGCGCCGTGCAGGACCGGACGTTCAAGGCAGACGAGAAGGTGGGCCTGGCCATCCTCGATCGTCGGGAGATGCAGTATCTCTACAACGAAGGTGATGCCCTGGTGTTCATGGACAGCGAGACGTACGAACAGCATCACGTCCCGCTGGCGGTGGCCGGCCCGGCCACGAAGTACCTCGTCGAGGGGGCCTCGGCGATCTTGCCGATGCACGACGGTGCGGCCATCGGTGTGGAGCTGCCCGCCGCAGTGGTCCTGTCGGTCGCAAACACCGATCCAGGGGTGAAAGGCGACCGGGTGAGCGGGGCCACCAAGCCGGCCACGCTGCAGACGGGCATCACGGTCCAGGTTCCGCTGTTCGTCGAGGAGGGGGACCGGGTCAAGGTCGACACGCGAAGCGGCGAGTACGTGACCCGGGAGAAGGAGTGACCCGCCGTCACGACGCTCGGCGCATGGCCTTCGACATCCTCTACCAGGCCGACGCCAGCGAGCGAGATCCCGTGGAGGTCCTCGAGGAGCGGCGCTCCTTGGGAGAGCGGCCCCCCACGTTCACCGAGGAGCTGGTGCGGGGGGTCGCCGAGCGCCTGACCGACCTCGATGCGCTGATCGGGGAGCACGCCGAGGGGTGGACGGTGCGCCGCATGGCGTCGGTCGACCGGACCCTGCTCCGCCTGGGGTGCTTCGAGGTGCTGCACCGAGACGACATCCCGGCGGCCGTGGCCATCGATGAGGCCGTCGAGGCCGCCAACGAGCTTTCAACGGAGGAGTCGGGGAAGTTCGTCAACGGGATCCTCGGCAAGATCGCCCGCGACCACGCCGAGGCCTAGTCCGCTTGGACCCCTAGCACGCCTTGTACTCCCAGTGGAAGGGGCCGCTGGGGCCGGGGTCTACGTCGAGCACCCACTTGCCGTCCGTGGCCGATGCTGCGAACGAATACAGGCCGTCGATCATCCACTCGTACGAGGCGGACGGGGTGCAGGACCACCACGAGAAGCGGTTGCCCGTCCAGCTCACGATGTTGTGGAAGGGAAGGACGTCGAGGACCTCGCCGGCCGCGGTGCGCCCGCGGTGCACGGTGGCGATCCCCAACGCCTGCAGGGACCCGGCGTCCTCGGCGCACCGCCGAGCCGCGTAGACCACGGTCACCGTGTGGCCATAGGCGGCGGCGGGACCCCACGTCCGATATGTCTGGACCCAGGGGAACACGCCGCACCCCGTAGTGGTTCCTTCGAGCGCCGTGCTGACCTCGAGATCGGCCCGAGCAGGGCCGGTCGGGAGCACGGCCAGGGCGGCGACGACGAGGGCCAGACGGATCAACCTCATGAAGACATCTGGGGGGTCGTGCGGGCGAGCCCGAGGCTACTCGGACGACGTCCCGGCCGGCCTTCCTTCGTCCTCCGGCTCGTCTGCACTCTCTCGCATCCCATTCTTGAACTCGCGCGATGCCTTCCCCATCGAGCGGGCCATCTCGGGGAGCTTCTTGGCGCCGAACAGCAGCAGCACGATGACCAGGATGATGATGAGCTCCGGGGCGCCAAATCCTTGCAGGAACGCAATCATCGTCGAGTATCCCCTTTCTCCGTGACTTGAAGCCTAGCACCTGTGGCCGGGAGGGGGCTTCCCGATGCGACCCCGTCCATGTATCCTGGGCCTAGCACTTCCCCTTTAAGTCCGGTCCCGTGAGGCCGGGAAGGAGAGGACGAAGATGACGCAGACCTGCGCCTCGCCGTGCGCCCTGACGGGCCCGGGCGGGGCGTTTCCTCGTCCCGGCCTCCCCGCGGGGAGGCCCCATGGCGCCTGAGACGACGACCCGCCTGCTCGGAGCCTCCGAGATCCGCCGGGCCGTGACCAGGATCGCCCACGAGATCCTGGAGCGGAACCGGGGCGGCGCCGATCTCGTCCTGGTCGGCATCGCCGCCCGGGGGGACGACCTGGCCCGTCGCCTCGCCGTCGAGATGGAGCGGATCGAGAACGTGACGGTTCCCGTCGGCGTGCTCGACATCACGTTCTACCGCGATGACATCGGGATGCGTGCCGAGGCTCCAGAGGTCCATGAGACTCGCATCTCCTTCGACATCAGCGGCACGACCGTGGTCCTCGTCGACGATGTGCTGTTCACGGGTCGCACAATCCGCGCGGCCATGGACGCCCTCGTCGACTTCGGGCGGCCGCGGAGCATCCAGCTCGCCGTGCTCGTTGACCGGGGCCACCGCGAGCTGCCCATCCGCGCAGATTACGTTGGGAAGAACCTGCCGACGAGCCACAAACAGCTCGTCCAGGTCCGGCTGGAGGAGACGGACGGAGAAGACGCCGTCGAGGTGGGGGAGGAGTCGTGATCAAGCATCTGCTCTCGGTGACCCAGCTTTCGCCCGAAGCCGTGACCCGCATCCTGGACACCGCCGACTCCTTCCGAGAGGTCGGCACCCGTGTGATCAAGAAGGTCCCGGCTCTGCGCGGACGCACCGTCGTCAACCTCTTCTACGAGCCGTCGACGCGCACGCGCATCTCGTTCGAGCTCGCCGCCAAGCGGCTCTCCGCCGACGTCATCAACTTCACGACGTCGGGTTCCTCGGTGTCCAAGGGCGAGAGCCTGAAAGACACCGCGCTCACACTCCAGGCCATGGGGGCCGACGCCATCGTGATCCGGCACTCCTCCTCGGGGGCGCCGTACACCCTGACCCGGTGGGTCGATGCCAGCGTGCTGAACGCCGGCGACGGGACGCACGAGCACCCCACGCAGGCCCTGCTCGACCTGTACACGATCCGCGAGCACTTCCCCTCGTTCGAGGGGCTGCGCGTGGCCATCGTCGGTGACGTCCTGCATTCGCGCGTGGCCCGCTCCGGGACCCACGTCCTCACCACGATGGGCGCCCAGGTCACGCTGGTCGGCCCGCCGACGCTGATCCCCTCGGAGGCGGCGTCGTGGGGGGCGGCCATCTCCCACGAGCTCGACCCCGTCCTCCCTAAGCTGGACGTGTGCTACATGCTCCGCGTCCAGCGCGAGCGGCAGCGGCAGCAGTACTTCCCGACGGTGCGCGAGTACGCCATGCGGTTCGGGCTCACCCGGGACCGGGTCGGTGCGCTGCCCGAGCGGGCCCTGATCATGCATCCGGGGCCGATGAACCGCGGCGTGGAGATCGCCTCCGACGTGGCCGATCTCCCGCAGGCGCTGATCACCGACCAGGTGACGAACGGCATCGCCGTGCGCATGGCGCTGCTCTACCTGATGCTCGGCGGCGAGGGAGCCCAGGAGGGCACCCTATGAAGACGCTCTTCCGCGGGGGCCGCCTGATCGATCCCGCCGCCGGCCGCGACGAGGCCGTGGACGTCCTCGTGGAGGACTCCCTGGTGGCGGCGGTGGGCGACGGCGTGGACGGGGCCGGGGCGGAGATCCTCGACTGCGACGGGCTCGTCGTGGCCCCCGGGCTCGTCGACCTCCACGCCCATCTCCGCGAGCCCGGGCTGGAGCACAAGGAGACCGTGGAGACGGGAGCCCGGGCCGCCGCCGCGGGTGGGTTCACGGCGATCTGCGCGATGCCCAACACCGAGCCCGTCGCCGACACGACCGGGGTGATCATGGAGGTGCGGGCTCGCGCCGAGAAGGCCGGCCTGTGCGACGTTCTCCCTGCCGCGGCCATCACCCGCGGTCTCGATGGGGAGTCGCTGGTGGAGATGGGTGAGCTGGCCGACATCGGCGTTCGTCTGTTCACCGACGATCATCGGTCGGTGCAGTCCTCCCGGGTGATGCGGCTGGCCCTCGAGTACGCCAAGGCGTTCGAGGTCGTCATCTGTCAGCACGCCCAGGACGATGACCTGTCGGAAGGGTGGCAGATGCACGAGGGGCAGTACTCGGCGCTGCTCGGCCTGACCGGGGCGCCGCGGGAGGCCGAGGAGGTCACCGTGGCCCGGGACCTGCTCCTGGCCCGGCTCACCGGTGGCCGGCTCCACCTCACTCATCTGTCGTCCCTCGGCTCCGTGGACGCCGTCCGGCACGCTCGGGCCGCGGGCACCCGGGTGACCGCCGACGTCACCCCGCACCATCTGTCACTGGCCGATGAAGACCTCATCGAATACGACACGAACAAGAAGATGAACCCGCCGCTGCGCACCCCGGAGGACCGCTCCGCGCTGCAGCAGGGCCTGGCCGAGGGTGCGCTCGACGCGGTGGCCACCGACCACGCCCCCCACGCGGTTGAGGAGAAGGAGCAGGAGTTCGACCGGTCGCCGCCGGGAACCACGGGCCTGGAGACGGCCCTGGCCGTCGTGCTGACCCACGTGGTCGAACCCGGCGCCATGGGTCTGACGCGAGCCGTCGAGGTGCTGTCGACGGCTCCGGCCCGGATCCTCGGACTGGAGGAACACGGCGGGCCGGTCCAGCCGGGACGGGCCGCGAACCTCACCGTGTTCGATCCGGCCGCCGAATGGGTGGTCGGGGAGCGGCCGTTCCACTCGCGGGGACGCAACAACGCCTTCCTGGGCCTGAGCCTCCGCGGCCGCGTCCTCCACACGATGCTGCGGGGGGAGCCGACCGTGCGCGACGGCGAGCCGACGCGATGAGCGACGCCCTCCTCTGTCTCGAGGACGGGACGTGGTTCGCGGGCCGGTCGTTCGGAGCGCAGGGGGAGGCGTTCGGCGAGGCCGTGTTCAACACGGCCATGTCCGGCTACCAGGAGGTGCTGACCGATCCTTCCTACGCGGCCCAGATCGTGGTGATGACGTCGCCGCAGCAGGGGAACTACGGCGTGAACGGCGACGACCACGAGTCCGAGCGCATCCAGGTGGCCGGCTTTGCCGTGCGAGAGGCGTCCCGGCGATCCAGCTCGTGGCGGGCCGAGCGGTCG
>DASQUI010000159.1:0-6788 GCA_035641375.1 Actinomycetota bacterium | reverse complement strand
ACCTCTGGCAGGCCACCAGAGCATCGGTGAACGCCGTCTTCGTCCAGCTGGCCGTGGACGCCGGGCTGGAGAAGCTCGTCCAGGTGGGGCACCGGATGGGGATCAAGAGTCCACTGAACCCGTATTGCTCGCTGACGCTGGGGACGAGTGAGGTCACGCCGCTGGAGATGGCCAACGTCTTTCAGACCGTCGCCAACGAGGGAAAGCGCTGCGAGCCGTATGCGATCGCCCGCGTCGTCCAGCCGAACGGCAAGGTCTTCTTCAAGCAGGGGAAGGGCAACTGCAAGCAGGCCATCGACAAGAAGATCGCCATCACCGTGGTGAACATGCTGAAGCAGGTAACTTCGGGCGGGACGGGAACCGCGGCTGCGCTGGCCGGGTGGCCTGAGTTCGGGAAGACGGGATCGACCAACGACCTCAAGGACGCCACGTTCGGCGGCTGCACCCGGCAGATCTGCTCGTTCGTGTGGGTTGGGCATCAGAAGCAACTGATCCCCATGTCGAACGTCCACGGCGTGCGGGTCTTCGGCGGCACGTTCCCGGCCATGATCTGGCACGACTTCATGGAGTTCGCCATGCGGGGGAAGAAGGTCCTGGACTGGCCCCCGGCCCCGAAGCCGGAGTCGGCCGTCGTGCCCAACGTCGTCGGGAAGTCCGAGGAGCAGGCCACGAAGATCCTGGCGGAAGCGGGCTTCAGCGCCACCGTCAAGTCCGTGGCCTCGCTCGACGTGCCGGCGGGGAAGGTGGCCCGTCAGAGCCCTCCCGGCGGGTCGCGAGCTACAGCGGGCAGCCAGGTGATGATCGGGGTCTCCAACGGCAAGGCGCCGAAGCACACGGTCCCCGACGTCCGCGGGCTGTCACAGAGCCAGGCCACGAAACGGCTCGAGAACCAGGGCTTCAACGTGAAGGTGACGTACGCGAAGACCGACGATCAGGATCGGCACAAGACCGTTCGATCGCAGTCGCCCGGACCGGGGGTCAGGGCCCAGGGGGGCTCCACCGTCACCATCGTCGTGTGGAAGTTCTCGCCGCAGCCCTCGCCCTCACCGTCGCCGTAGGAAGGCGGGGGGATCGGCTGATGACCGGCAGATTCAGCCTGCCAGACGCTCTCGCACCAGCCGGTTGACGGTTCCGCCGTCGACCCGCCCCTTGGCCTTCCCCATCACGTAGCCCATCACCTTGCCCAGGTCGCCGGGGTCGGTCGCCCCCGTGGCGGCCATCGCTTCGTCGACGAGCGCGGCGACTTCCTCGTCGGAGAACCCTGCCGGCAGGTACGCCTCGAGCACGGCCTGCTCCTGCCGCTCCCGCTCGGCGAGCTCCTCTCGGCCACCGCTGGTGAACGCCTCGGCGGACTCCTTGTGCTTCTTCACCTGGCGCTGGGCGACCTCGACGAACTCCTCGTCGGAGAGCTCGTGGCGGAGCTCGACCTCTCGGTTCTTCACCGCGGCTGCCAGCATCCGAAGCGCGCCGAGGCGAAGCTTCTCCCCCGCCTTCAGCGCCTCCTTCATCTCCCGCTCCATCCGGTCCTTCAGGTCTCCCACTACAATCGCTCCCGTGCTGGTGTGGATCCTGCTCGGTGTCCTCTTCGCGACGCTCGCCGTCATCGCCTACGCGATCTTCGTCGAGCGCCGCTGGTACCGACTGGTGCGGTACCGGCTCGACATCCTACCCGGCGGCGCCCCCGAGGAGCTCACCGTCCTCCACCTTTCCGACCTCCACATGACGAAGGGCGATCGGAAGAAGCGGGGCTTCCTGGCCGCGCTCCCCGTCGCCGACGTTGTCGTGATCACCGGCGACATCATCGGGGAGCCGGAGGCCGTGGAGGCGGTGGTCGAGGCGCTCCGTCCGGTCCGCGGGCGGCGGGCCTCACTGTTCGTCCTCGGCTCGAACGACCTCTACGCGCCGCGGCCGACGAACCCCCTGCGGTATCTCTTCCCTAAGCGGCGGCATCGCCGGCGCCCGAAGACGAGAGGGCGGGGCGGCGATCTCGTCAGGCTGCTCGAGGCCGACGGCTGGGTCCTTATCCGCAACCGGAAGTACCGGGTGGATGGCGTTCCCGTCGAGATCGTCGGCCTCGACGATCCGCACATCCACCGCAGCGATCTCCGGGCGGCCGCTCGCACGGAGGACGGCGTCGGTCTCGCCGTCGTGCACTCGCCGGATCCCGGGCCCGAGCTGGTCGCCCTCGGCTACCAGCTTGTCGTCGCGGGGCACACCCACGGCGGCCAGGTGAATCTGCCGTTCGTCGGCGCGCTGGTCACCAACTCGTCGATCCCTCCGCGCATGGCTCGGGGGCTGTTCCGCCTGGGCCCGGGCTTCCTGCACGTCTCGCCGGGCTTGGGGACCAGCAAGTTCGCTCCGTTCCGGCTGTTCTGCCCTCCGGAAGCCACGCTCCTCGACCTTCGCCCGAAGGCCTGAAGGCTCAAACCATCTCGAGCGAGACGTTGACGGGGCGCTTGGCGGCGTCGCACACTGGGCAGTGATCGACGCCCCACTCGACGATGTCGCGAAGCTGCGCCGGCTCGGCGCCAGCGGCGGCGGCATCGACCCGCACCCGGATCGAGAACGGGCCGGACGGAACCGACGGGTCCGTCCCCAGGACGCCGCGATCGTCCGATTCGCTGTCCACGACAACCTCCAGCCGGGTCAGCGTGACGCCCAGCTGAGCGGCGCGCATGGCGATGAGCGTGGCGTCGCACGAGGCCAGCGCGGCGCGGAACAGCCAGCCCGGGGAGGGCGCCGACTCCTCGCCCCCCACGCTTTTCGACATGTCCGTGGTCAGCGACTCCCCGGCCGGTCCGTCCACGCGACAGCGAAGGCCCTCCTCCATGACGGCCGTGGCCACGGTGTCCGTGTAGCGCGCCTCGTCTGGGTGCTCCGACAGGTACTCGATGGCCTTCTCGATCGAACCCTTGATGTCCCCCATCGTCTCTCCTTCACCCGGACAGGATGTGACGGAACACATCCTCGTATCCCTGCACCATGGATGCTTTCGAGAACATCTCCTCGACGCGGCGCCGGCATGCCGCCGGGTCGATATCGGCGAGACGCTTCAGCGCGTCGGCCGCCGCATCGACATACTCCTCAACCTCCACGATGATGCCGGTCTCCCCGTCGACAACCACTTCCGGTACGGCACCGCGCGGCGTGGCGATGACCGGGGTGCCGCACGCCATCGCCTCGATCATGACCAGGCCGAACGGCTCCTCCCAATCGATCGGGAACAGCACGGCCCGGGCCCGGCTGAGCAGGTCCGTCTTCGCGTCCAGATCGATCTCCTCGAGCACGGTGGTGTCCGGTGGCAGGATCGGCTCGACGTACTTGCGCCAGTGCTCCTCCTCGTTGGGTGCGGCGATCTTCACCGCCATGATCAGCGGCACGTCGGCGGCACGGGCCGCCTCGACGGCCCGAACCGGCCCCTTGTCCTGGGACGCCCGCCCCAGGAACAGGACGAAGTCGTCCTTCTGATCGCGGTACGGATACATCGAGACATCGATGCCGTTGTGAACCACCCCGGCGTACTTCAGCTCCGGCATCGTCGCCTGCTGCGCCCCGCTGATGGCCACGAACCACAGCCGCTCGGCGACGAACCCATACAGTTGACGCATATCCGGCGTGAACGGGCCGTGCAGGGTGTGGACGACGGGAACGTCGAGCAGCATGGCCGCAACCAGCCCCGACCACGCGGTGTGCTGATGGATGATGTCGAACCGGGAGGGATCGCGGTGGACCAGCATCTGGTGCACCGTGTCGTGCCACACCTCGTTGATCGTGCGTGGACCGGGAGCGATCTCGAACAGGTACTCGAGCCTGGCCTTGGTCGTGGAGTCCCCCGTGCCGAACAGCGTGACGTCGTGGCCCTTTTCGACGAGGCCGTCGGCCAGGAGGGCCACGATCCACTCGATCCCCCCGTACTTCTTGGGGGGGACGGCCAGCCACGGAGGCGCGACCTGAGCGATCCGCATAGCCGTCACCCTACCCATGTTTGGCCGCACCGCTCATCTCGGCGACCGGCCGCGGTATCCTACGGAGGACCCGAGGGACGGGAGGTGGAGGTCCACGTCGACCGAGCAGATCCTTGCCGGTGACGTGCTCACCCAGATCGACGACATCGGAGCCGTCGACATCCTGGTGGGCATCCCCTCGTTCAACAACGCCGAGACCATCGGGTACGTCATCACGGCGGTGGAGGCCGGCCTCCGCAGGCATTTCCCCGAACACAGCGCCGTGATCTGTGTCTCCGACGGCGGCTCCGAGGACGGCACTCCCGAGGTGGCGCGGTCCGCCGGGGTCGGCGGGGACACCGAGCAGCTCCTCGTGAACGCGACCACCGACGTGCCACGAAAGATCGTCTTCCAGTACCGCGGCACCCCCGGCAAGGGCAGCGCGTTCCGATCGATCTTCGACGTGGCCATGGCCCTGCATGCCCGGGCGTGCGCCGTCGTCGACTCCGACCTGCGCAGCATCACGCCCCAGTGGATCGATCAGCTCCTGGGACCGATCGTCCAGCACGGCTATGGGTTCGTCGCCCCCGTCTACTCGCGCCACAAGTTCGACGGCACGATCACCAATTCGTTCGCCTACCCGCTGACCACGGCGCTGTACGGGGCCCGGCTCCGGCAACCTATCGGCGGGGAATTCGGCTTCTCCGGGGAGCTGGCTCGCACGTTCGCCGCGGAGGAGGACGTGTGGGAATCGGACGTGGCCCGGTTCGGCATCGACATCTGGATGACCACGGTGGCCATCGTGGAGGGGTTCCGGACGTGCCAGGCCCTCCTTGGTGCCAAGATCCACGACGCCAAGGATCCCGGGAAGGACCTCGGGCCGATGTTCCGACAGGTGGTGGGCAGTCTGTTCGCCCTGGCCGGCCGGTACGAGGATCGGTGGGAGGAGGTCGAGGACGATCGGGAGCCGCCGACGTTCGGGTTCCGCGCCGCGTACTCGGCGGAGCCGATCCAGGTCTCGGTCCCCCGCCTGACGTGGAAGTTCGTCGAAGGGTACGTCCGATACCACGAGATGTGGCGGCGGGTCCTGTCCGAGGACTCGATGGCCGGCGTTGAGCACGCCGTCCGCGACGCCGCCGAGAACACGCGAGGGCTCGTCCTGGATGCGCAGACGTGGACGACGATCGTGTTCGACTACCTGATCGCGTACAACGCCCGCGACGTCGATCCCGCTCCGCTCCTCGACTCCCTGATCCCGCTGTACTTCGCTCGCACGGCCACGTTCATCCAGGACGTGTGGACCGACAGCTACGAGGAGGCCGAGGCCAAGGTAGAGGACGCGGTCGATCTGGCCGTCGAGCTGAAGCCGTACCTCCGCAAGCGGTGGGCGGAGCGAGACGTCCCGCCCCACCCCCTCATCGACCAGCCCGTGCCCGAGGCCGGGGTGACGCCGGAGGGCATCGAGGAAGCGATCAGCGCCGAGACGCCGTAGCGGGAACCCTCGGCACCCTCCGTCCCGTCGTACCTCTCGTATCGACCGGAAGGAGGCCGGCATGCGGAAGGGACTCGTTGCGGCGGCGGCGGGGGCGCTCATGTTCGTCGCAGGACCGGCGTGGGCGTGCGGCGGCCTCATCGCCCCGAACGGTGCGGTGAACCTGGGCCGGACCACTACGCTGGCGGGGTACGTCAACGGCGTTGAGCGCTACATCACCGGGTTCAGCTTCGCCGGGGCGGGGGGCGAGTTCGGTTCGATCGTCCCGCTTCCCGATGTGCCCACGAAGGTCGAGAAAGCCGGCGAGTGGACACTGCAGCGGCTCCAGATCGAGGTCCAGCCGCCGGAGCTTGCCCTCGCAGGCGGCGATGCGGCTGCCGGGGCGAGGCTGGAGTCGGCAAAGGTCATCCTGGAGGCGAAGGTGGACTCGCTCGACGTCACCGTTCTCGAGGGAGGAGCCACCGCCGTGGGCCGGTGGGCCGAGGACCACGGCTTCCTGCTCCCGCCCGACTCGCCGGAGGTGCTTCGCTTCTACGCGCGGCGCAGCCCGATCTTCATGGCCGTTCGCTTCAACGCGGAGCGCGCCGCCGAGCAGGGCATCGCCGAGGGCGAGGCCACGCCGGTGCAGGTAACCATCCCCACCGACGATCCATGGGTCCCGCTGCGCATCCTGTCGCTGGGCCGGCAGGCCGAGGAGCGGGTGGAGGCAGACGTGTTCCTGCTCACCGAGCGGCGTCCGGCCCTGCTGCCCCTCACCGACGGCCTGACGCTGGAGCGCAGCGAGTCGGCGTCGTCGTCGTTGCTCGCCGATCTGAGGAGCGACGAGCGGATGGAGTGGGTGCCCACCGACGGCATGTGGTTCTCGTACCTGCGGCTGGACTCGGCGGCCGCCGTCCTCACCTACGACCTGGCCGTGGACGCCACGGGAACCGGCTCCCCATCCGTGGTCGATGCCGGTCTGGCCTCGGTGGACGTGGATGTCCCGGCAGTCGGTCCTCGCCTCGCCTGGGTGCTGGGCGGGTTCGGCGGGATGCTGGCCCTGGCCGCCGCCGTGATCGGAGCAGCCCGGCTCCGGACGGCGCGGTGAGGATGATCTTCGGAGCGGCCGCGGCCATCGTCGCGGCCGCCCTCCTCCCGCAATCGGGGCCGGAGACGATCGAGCTCACCGTGCGCAACTCGCGGTTCGAGCCCGCCGAGATCCGGGTCGAGGCCGGAACCACGGTGCGACTCGTCGTCCGCAACCTCGACCCGATCGCCCACGAGCTGATCGTCGGGCCGCCCGCCGTGCACACCCGACACGAGGCGGGACGGGATCGCCACCCCCATGGTGACGTCCCCGGGGAGGTCTCCGT
>DASQUI010000158.1:0-13883 GCA_035641375.1 Actinomycetota bacterium | reverse complement strand
GTTCTCGGGCCACGAGCACCTCACCGGGCCGGCCGAGCTGGCCGCCTTCCTGGACAGGCACGACATGCGCCCGGCCAGGCCGCCGACGGAGAAGGACCTCGCCGAGGTCCGGGCGATCCGGGAGCGGGTCCGAGCCGTGTTCGAGGCCGGGGACCCCGAGCGGGCCTCCACCCTGCTGAACCGGCTGCTTCGGGACGTGGACGCTCACCCCCAGCTGGCCGCCCACGACGGTGAGCCCTGGCACATCCATTTCGCCCCAACCGAGGCGCCCCTCGCCCGCCATGTCGCCGCCACGGCCGGCATGGGGCTGGCCGTGGTCCTGGCCGAGGGCGGCTTCGACCGGCTCGGCGTCTGCGCCTGGGAGCGCTGCCGGGACGTCTTCGTCGACACCACGAAGAATCGCTCACGGCGCTTCTGCAAGGCCTCCGTCTGCGGCAACCGCTCCAGCGCCGCGGCGTACCGGGCCAGACAGAAGGCGGCGGATTAGGCCTAGCCTCTCCCGCGTCGGTCGTTCGGGGGACAGGCGATTGCGGGACTATGACTATCTGTGTCAGGAATGCAATCTGATTGTTCAAGCGTTCGTGCCCAGCTGGTCAGCTAGCCAAGAGAGTGGCAGACCGTGGCGACAATCGAGCCTTCCCCGGGCGGTGGCCGTTCGGCGGCCATCGCCGCAGCCGCGCCCATCGTCATCGGCGCCATGGTGCTGCTCGGGTGGATCCTCGATGTGCCGCCCCTGCGGACGTTCTTCGGTCTGAGCAACCCCATGGTGGCCACGACCGCGGCGGGGTTCGTGCTGTGCGGAACGGCCCTGTGGCTCTGGCGCGGTGACGGGGTTCCGACCAGCCGACGGGCGATCGCGGGCGGAGCGGCCGCCCTGGCCGCTCTCCTCGGTGCCCTGAAGCTCGGCGAGCACGTGTTCGGGCTGGACCTCCCGATCGATCCAACGTTCTCCGTCGAGGACCCGGGTGCCTTCCCCGGGGAGATGGCCGTCTCCACGGCCGTGACGTTCCTCCTGGCCGGAGCGGCCATCGTTCTCCTCGACGTGGAGACCCGGCGGGGGGGCCGCCCATCGCAGTACCTGGCCCTCCTCATGACGGTGCTCCCGCTGTTCAGCCTGACGGGCCGCCTCTACGGCGATTCCGAGCTGGAGAGCTTCGCCGCCGGATCGGTGGTGATGGCGGTTCACACCGCGCTCACGTTCCTGGTCCTCTCGGGGGGCCTCCTCGCGGCACGGCCCCGGTCCGGCCTGATGCGTCTCTTCAACGATCCGGGTCAGGCGGGGACGTTGATGCGCCGATTGATCCCAGCGACCGCGGCCACGATGATCATCGTGGGGTGGCTGCGCATCCTCGGGCAACGCAGTGGCCTCTATGGGTCCGAGTTCGGCACGGCCGCCATGGTCCTGTTCATGCTGGTGCTGCTGGCCATGCTGATCGCTCGCGCCGCCCGCAGGATCCACCGGACCGAGCTACAGCAGCGGGAGGCGCAGTCCCGGCAACGGTCGATCCTGGCGAGCCTGGGCGAGGCGGTGGCCATCACCGACGATCGAGGCCGGATCGTCTCGATCAACCCCGCGTTCGAGCACCTCTCCGGTTGGCGTCAGGACGACGTGCGAGGGCGTCCTCACGGCGAGATCGTCATGCTGGTCCATCGGGGCGGCACGCACCTGGACCCCGAGGAGCGCTTCCTTCCCAGGGCGATGGCCCAGCGTGAGGTGGTGGCCAGCCGCGGCTTCGACCTTGCCCTGCTGCGCCGAGACGGGAACAGCGTCCCCGTGAGCGTCACGGCGGCCCCGATCTTCGGTGAGGGAGGCAGCATCGCCGGAGGCGTCGACATCCTCCGCGACATCTCGCACGAGCACGAGGTCGACGAGCTGAAGTCGTCCCTGGTGTCGACGGTCTCGCACGAGATCCGAACCCCGCTGACGATGATCCAGGGGTTCTCGGAGCTCCTGCTGTCCCGGTTCGAAGGCGATGAGCAGACCCGGTACGCGCTCGAGCAGATCCACCGATCGTCCGACCGGCTGGCCAGGCTCATCGGTGACCTCCTCTCCGTGTCCAAGATCGAGTCCGGCGGCCTGGAGGTACGAGCGGGGGTGCTCGAGGTGCGCGATGTCATCGATGAGGCAACGGAGACGGTGAGCCGGGGACGCGAGGTTCACATCGCCATCGACCCGTCCGCGGCGACCGTGTTCGCCGACCGCGACAAACTGCTTCAGGTCCTGACGAACCTGCTCTCCAACGCCGACAAGTATTCGGAGCAGGGAGAGCCGATCGCCATCCGAGCTCGGTCTCGCAACGGCATGGCCGAGATCGCCGTGGAAGACCAGGGCGTGGGGATGACGGCTGCCGAGATGGAGCGACTCTTCGAGAAGTTCTTCCGCGCGGACCGGCCCGAGGTGCGTCAGACCATCGGCACCGGCCTGGGCCTGTTCATCACCAAGAGCCTCATCGAGATGCAGGGCGGCACCATCGACGCCACGAGCCAAGCGGGGGAAGGAACGACATTCACGTTCACGCTTCCCCTCGCCTCGACCCCGGAGGAGAATCGCACCAGCGTTGCTGCGGCCACCCGCCACGAGGTCGCAGACCGGGAGGAGCCATGAAGAAGCTGTTGATCGCCGATGACGAGGAGGGCGTTCGCGCGCTCGTCCGCATGACCCTCGACACCGGCCGCTACATGATCCTGGAAGCCGCCGACGGCGATGAGGCGCTGGAGATCGGGCGGACGGAGCAGCCCCAGCTCGTGCTTCTCGACATCGAGATGCCTGGGCGTTCCGGCCTGGAGGTGTGCCGGACCCTGAAGTCCGAGGACGCCACGTCCGGCGCAACCATCCTCATGCTCACCGCACGGGCGCAGCAGGCGGATATCGAGGCCGGCCGATCCGCTGGGGCCGATGGCTACTTCACCAAGCCGTTCTCACCGTTCGACCTCATGTCGAAGGTCGACGAGGTCCTCGGCGCGGAGGACATGGGATGAGCCGGGTTCTCCTGATCGACGACGAGCCCGACATGGCCGGCCTCGTGGCGATGTGCCTCGACGCCGCTGAGGTGGTTCGAGCTCCCGACCTGACCGAGGCCGTCGCCGAAGCGCGCCGGCAGCGGCCGGATGTCGTCCTCCTCGACCTGGCCCTTGGCTCCACCGACGGCCTCGAGCTCCTTCCCCAGCTCCGAAGCGAGCCGGCGCTGGCCGGCGTTCCCATCGTGGCATTCACCGTCCACGGCAGCCGCGAGCGGGAAGCCATGGCCAGCGGGACGGATGGCTTCGTCGCCAAGCCCTTCAAGGCGGCCCGCCTGCGCCGGGCCCTCGCTCCCTACCTCGACGCCGGCTCGTGACATCCGACCGCGACGACCTCGTGTATCAACAGGCGGTGCGCTACGCGGCGGAGCTCCGCGAGCTCTACGAGCAGAACCGGATCGGTGCCGAGGAGCTCCGTGCCAGGCGAGGGAAGGCCGAGCGGGTCAACGGGGTGCTCGAGCGGCAGAGCATGCGGGCGGTGTTCCAGCCGATCCGGAACCTGGCCACCGGGGAGCTGGCCGGATACGAGGCCCTGACCAGGGTCGAGGCCGAGCCCCGTCAACCGCCCAACCGCTGGTTCGAGGACGCCGCCGAGGTCGGCTTGGGGATCGAGCTCGAGCTGGCCGCCGTCCGTGGCGCCATCGCGGAATTCGAACGCCTCCCCAAGGACGTGTTCCTCTCGATGAACATCTCCCCCAGAAGCATCGACGCCCCGTGGCTGATGGAGGTCCTCGGACGGATCCCGCTGGCGCGTGTCGTGGTCGAGGTGACCGAGCACGCGCCCGTCGACGACTACGAGCTGTTGGGCGCGCGGCTCCGGCCGTTCCGCGAAGGAGGCGGCCGATTGGCCGTCGACGATGCCGGGGCGGGGTTCGCCAGCCTCCGCCACATCCTGTCGCTGGCACCCGACGTCATCAAGCTGGATACCACCATCACCCGGAACATCGATCGGGACCGCGCCCGGCGCGCCCTCGCCTCGGCACTCATCTCCTTCGCCGGCGAGATGGGGATGGCCATCGTCGCCGAGGGGATCGAGACCCAGTCGGAGCTGGCTGCTCTGCGTGACCTCGGTGTCAAGCTCGGCCAGGGGTATCACCTGGGGCGGCCGGAACCGCTCCCCAACGGCTGACGGTCGGGGACGCGGACGTGGCCCGGAACCTAGAACGATCCCACCCCTCCACCTCCTCGAACGGCGCCTGGCTGGGACGTTTGGGGGACGGTTCGGAGGACGACTCGTCCCCCACCATCTCCCGATACCCAGGACCTGAGCAAGGGGGGAAAATCGTACGCAAGATGGCCATGGGCCGCGGGCCGGTTCCGCCGATACTCGGAAGCGCCCCGACCCTCGAGACGCGGATGTATCCATGCAGCCTTCCCCAACCGACGCGATCAGGTTCGTCGAAGACCGTCTGAACGGCATCCGCATCGGACTGTTCCGTTCGGCCCCCGACGGCCGCATCCTGGAGGCCAATGAGGCGCTGGCAGAGATCCTCGGCTACGACGGCCCCCACGAGCTCCACGACGTGAACGCCGAGGAGCTCTACGTCAATGCGGCGGCACGCAGGGAATGGAGGGCGCTGGTCGACCGTGACGGCGTGGTCCAGGACTTCGACATCCAGGTCCGGCGACGCGACGGTTCGACGCGGTGGGTGCGCTCCTCGGTCAGGGGGGTCCGCGACGACGGCCGGCTGCTGCACTACGAGGGGAGCATCCAGGACGTCACTGCGTGGAAGGAGGCGGAGGAACGACGCGCCCAGACCACGGCGCTCCTGGAGATGGGCGAGCGCATGGCCCACGTGGGCACATGGGAGCTCGACCTGCGCACGGCGGCGCTGCGCTGGTCGGACGAGCTGTTCCGAATCTTCGGTCTGGAGCCCCGGTCGATCGAGCCGACCTACGAGGACCTCGTCAGCCGCATTCACCCCCACGATCGAGAGCTGATCAGCCGGACCCTCGCCGAAGGGATCAAGGCCGCGATCCCGTTCTCGTACGAGGGTCGCATCGTCCGTCCCGACGGATCGATCCGGCATCTCCGAGGCCAGAACGACGTCATCCTCGATCAGGGCGGCAGGCCGGAGCGGGGATTCGGCATCGTCCAGGACATCACCGAGTGGAGGATCGCCGAGCAGGAGATCAACACCAGGGGTCGCCAGCAGGCCGCGGTGGCCGAGGTCCTGGGGATGGCTCTGGCCGGGGCACCCTTCACCTCGCTGCTGGATCGGGCCGCCGAGGTGATCGCGCATGCCCTCGACCTGCCCCGGACGAAGATCTTCGAGCTGCTGCCGGGGGGACAGGAGCTGTGCCTCCTGGCCGGGTACGGATGGCAGGAGGGGTGCGTCGGCGCGATGACCGTGGGAAGTGGCCGGCGCTCCCAGGCCGGCTACACGCTCGAGGTAGGCGGACCGGTGGTCTCGGACCTGCGATCCGAGCGCCGCTTCACGCACGACGCGAATCCCGCCGAACGCGGCGTCATGACCAGCGCGACGGTGATCATGCAGGCTGCCGGGGAGGTCTACGGCGTCCTCGGCGCCGACTCCCTGACAGCACGCGAGTTCTCCGCCATCGACATCGACTTCCTGCAGACCATCGCGGACGTCCTGGCCGGCTCGTTCCGACGGATCCAGTCGGATCAGGCCCTTCGCCGCAGCGAGGAGCGCTTCCGGACGCTGTTCGAGCGCGTCCCAGTCGGCGTCTACCGGTCCACCCCAGACGGCCGGGTGCTCGATGGCAATCCCGCGCTGGCCGAGATGCTCGGGTTCGACAGCGTGGAGGCCCTCCGTTCGACCCTGTCGACCGACCACTACGTGGATCCTGCGGATCGGCTCCGGTGGCGCTCGATCCTCGAGGGGACCGGCGTCCTGGACGGGTACGAGATGCGGCAACGCCGCCCCGACGGGACGGTCATCTGGGTTCGCGACACCGCCCGGGTCATCCGGGACGATCAGGGGAACGTCCTCTACTACGAGGGGATCCTTCAGGACATCACCGAGGAGCGGCGCGCCACCGAGGCGCTCCGGACTACCAACGACGCCCTGGCCACGCTCATCTCCTCGTCACCCATCCCGATCATCACCCTGGATCGTGACGGCGTCGTCACGGAATGGAATCCCGCCGCCGACCAGACGTTCGGATGGACCGCGGACGAGGTCATCGGCCGCCCCTACCCCCTCGTTCCTCCCTACGAGGTCGAGAGGTTCACGTCGTTCTTCCAGGAGATCCTGTCCGGGCAGTCGTTCACCGACGCCGATGCCCGGCGCCGGCACAAGGACGGCCGGATCCTCGACGTCTCCTCATCGGGCGCCCCGCTCCGCGACGCCTCCGGAGCGATCATCGGCGCGCTGCTGATCCTCGTCGACATCACCGACCGGAGGAAGGCGGAGGAGGAGCTGCGGCAGAGCCTCCAGCTCCTGCGCGCCGCCGACGACCATCGGCGGGGGCTCATGGCCCGTCTGGCCACCGCACAGGAGGAGGAGCGACGCCGCATCGCCGCCGATATCCACGACGACTCGATCCAGGTGATGACGGCGGCCGGGATGCGGCTGGCGACGCTGCGCCGCCGAGCCGACGAGGAGCAGGCGAATGCCATCGCCACGGTCGAGGAGACGGTTCGACACTCCATCGCCCGGCTCCGGCACCTGATGTTCGAGCTCCGGCCGCCGGCCCTCGATCGGGACGGGCTGGCCGCCGCCCTGAAGCTCTACGTCGAGCCGGCCGGCGACGTGGAGCACGGCCCGGCGCTCTCCATCACCGATCGGTTCTCGACGCAGCCCCCTCTCGAATCGCGGACGGTCCTCTACCGGATCGCACAGGAAGCGCTGATGAACATCCGGAAGCACGCCCGGGCGACGCGGGTTGAGATCAACCTCGCCGAACGGGATGGCGGCCACGCGGTCACGATCCGGGACAACGGCGCCGGCTTCGCCCCGGACCGGAAGCCATCGCCCACGCACCTCGGGCTCACGGCGATGCGGGAGCGGGCCCAGATGGCCGGCGGCACCCTTCACGTTTCGTCGGAAGAAGGGGTGGGCACGACGGTCGAGGCGTGGATCCCGGCCGTCGCCTCCGCCGGGTCGGACGAACCGTCCCCTCGCTAGACCCGCGCCCGCGTCCTGAGGTGCCGCGATAGGCTCGGCCCGGGATGACCGATCCACGACGTCGCCTACCCTCCGTCGACGCCCTCCTCCGCTCCGCTCCCGGCCGACGGGCGTCGAGCCGGTTCGGCCGGGAGGTGGTTCGCGCCGCGATCAGGACCGCCCTGGACGAATCGCGCCGCGGCCGCACCGACGACGGGGAGACCGCGGTCCTGGCTCGGGCCGTTCACCTGGCCGCCCGGGCCACCTACGGGTTGACCCCGGTGATCAACGCCACCGGCGTGGTGCTGCACACGAACCTGGGGCGGGCCCCCCTTCCCGAACGAGCGGTGAAGGAGGTGGCCCGCATCGCCGCGACCTACTCGGACCTCGAGGTCGAGCGCGACACCGGCGCGCGCGGGCGCCGCTCGGCCCGGGCCGAGTTCCTGCTGACGTCGCTGACCGGCGCCGAGGACGCGCTCGTCGTCAACAACAACGCCGCCGCGCTCCTGCTGTCGCTGGCCGCGCTGGCCCGTCGCAAGGAGGTTCTGGTGTCGCGGGGCGAGCTGATCGAGATCGGGGGCGAGTTCCGGCTGCCGGAGATCATGGCCGCGTCGGGAGCGAAGCTCATCGAGGTGGGGACGACGAACCGCACCCGCCTGACCGACTACCGCGCCGCCGTTACCGCGCGAACGGGGCTGATCCTCAAGGTCCATCCCAGCAACTACCGCGTGGTGGGGTTCTCGGCGTCGCCCTCCCTCGGGTCGCTGAGCGGCGTGGCCCGAGGTGCCGGCGTGCCGCTCCTCTACGACACCGGCAGCGGCCTCCTCCGCGGCGCCCACGACGTTCCGGCGGATGAGCCGGCCGCGGCCGATGCGCTGACCGGTGGAGCCGACCTGGTGTGCTTCTCCGGGGACAAGCTGCTCGGCGGTCCGCAGGCCGGCATCGTCCTCGGACGGGCCGAGCTCGTCGAGCGGCTCCGCGGCCACCCCATCGCCCGAGCGGTGCGGGTGGACAAGATGACGGTGGCCGCGCTGGAGGCGGTGTTGCGCCTGCACGCCGAGGGACGGCGCGACGACCTCCCCGCGTGGCGGGCCCTCGGGGCGACGGCGGCCGGCATCCGGCGCCGCGCCACCTCCTTGGCGCAGGCGATCCCCGGGGCCACGGTCGTCAAGGCGGAGTCGGTGGCCGGTGGAGGCTCGCTGCCCGGGTGGGGCATCCCCACTCACGCCGTGCGCCTGACCGTCTCCGACGCGGAGACGGTGGCGGCCCGCCTGCGCGTCGGAAACCCCTCGGTGTTCTGCCGGGTCGAGGACGACGCCCTCCTGTTCGACGTGCGCACGGTGTCGCCCGACGAGGACGACGAGCTCCTGCGGGCCATCCGCTACGCCCTCTCCCAGGAGCCGGCGTGACCGGCCCGCCGCCTCTCCACGTCGTGGCCACAGCGGGACACGTCGACCACGGGAAGTCCTCGCTCATCGTCCGGCTGACCGGCATCGATCCCGATCGGTGGGAGGAGGAGAAACGGCGCGGCCTGACCATCGATCTCGGCTTCGCCTGGACAACGCTGCCGTCCGGGCACGAGATCGGCTTCGTCGATGTTCCCGGCCACGAGCGGTTCGTGCGCAACATGCTGGCCGGGGTCGGTCCGGTCCGCCTGGTCCTGTTCGTGGTCGCCGCCGATGAGGGGTGGAAGCCGCAGTCCGAGGAACATCTGGCCATCGTCGACGTGCTCGGCGCGGCGGCGGGCGTGGTTGCCCTGACCAAGGTCGATCTCGTCGACGACGAGACGCTGTCGGCCCGAGCGGGGCAGGTCCGCCAGCGCCTCTCCGGCACGGCGCTGGAGGGGGCGAGGATCGTGCCGTGCTCCTCGGTCACGGGCACCGGGCTCGAGGAGCTGCGCTCCGCACTCGACGAGCTGGTCACCGAGGCCCCGCCTCCAGTCGACGAGGGGCGGCCGCGGCTCCACATCGATCGGTCGTTCACGATCAGGGGCGCCGGAACCGTGGTGACGGGGACGCTGACCGGGGGCACCTTCGCGGTCGGGGAGGAAGTCGAGGTCTACCCGTCCGGGTTCCGGGCCCGGATCCGTTCGCTGCAGACGCATCGACGTCCCGTCGACGAGGCCCGTCCCATCTCTCGCGTCGCCGTGAACCTGGCCGGCCTGGCCAAGGAATCGGTCAAGCGTGGAGATCTCCTGGGGCGCCCCGGCCAGTGGCGTCCGGCGGGGACGCTCGAAGTACGGCTGGCCGCGGTTCGGGGGGCGGCGCCAGTCGGCGCCCGGGGAGCCTACAAGCTGCACGTCGGGGCGGCCGAGCGCGATGCGTCGCTGCGTCTCTACGACGCCGACGAGGTGGCACCGGGAGCACCGGCGTTCGGGCGGTTGCATCTCAACCACCCCGTGACAGTGGCGGTCGGCGATCGGTTCGTGCTTCGCGACACGGGCCGACGGGTCACGGTGGCCGGTGGGAGGGTTCTCGACACGGATCCGCCGCGGCGGCCTGGCCCTGCTCCCTGGGCCCGGCTGGCTCGCCGCGTCGACGCCGGTGATCGGCTGTCCTCGCTGCTGCTGGAGGAGCGAGGCGCGGTGCGCGGTGCCGACCTGGCGCCGCTGACTGGCGCCGCCCCCACCACCGTCGACGGTGGACGCCGGGCGAGTTCGTGGTGGATCGCCGAGTCGCTGTTCGATCGGCTGGCCGCCGCCCTGACCGAAGCGCTGGCCCGGCACCACGACGAGCACCCGCTCCGGCCGGGGATGGAGGCCGTCGAGGCACGTCGCCTGCTCGGCCGGGCCGCCCCGGAGCTGGCCGGAGCCATCGACGACGCTCTGGGCACGGCAGTGCTCGCCGCGCTGGAGGCGGACGGAACGATCGCCCGGGACGGGACGGTCCTGCGGCTCCCGGCCCACCGCATCTCCCTCGGCGAGCGCGAGGAGGAGGCGCGGAAGCTCGTCGCCATCGTGCGCCTGGGCGAGCCGGCGCCCCCCGACGTTCGTGAGCTCATCGATGCCGGGTTCGATCTGGAGCTGATCGAGGCGGCGTGTACCACCGGCCGGCTGGTGCGGATCGACGACGACATCGTGGTCACACCGGACCTGGTCGCCCGCGCCGAGGAGACCGCGCGGCGGGAGGCGGCAGGGCCCGACGGCCTGACGGTAAGCCGCTTTCGCGAGCTGCTCGGCACGACCCGGAAATACGCGCTCCCCCTCCTGACCCGGCTGGACCAGATGGGCGTCACCCGCCGCGACGGTGACGTCCGCCGCCTCGGCCCCGGCGAGCGCCGCCAGCAGTAGCGCTCAGCTGATCTCGGCGAACACCTCGACCTCGATCGGCGCGCCGAGGGGCAGCGACGGCGCCGAGACCGCGGCCCGGGCGTGACGCCCGGCGTCCCCGAACACCTCGGCCAGGACGTCGCTGGCACCGTTGGCCACCTGGGGCTGCTGGGTGAAGTCCTCGCCGCACGCCACCCAGACCGTGAGCTTGACGATGCGGCGGACCAGGTCGAGCGACCCGAGCTCGTCGCGCAGGCAGGCCAGGGCCTGCAGCGCGCACCGCCGGGCCAGCGCCTGGGCGTGCTCGACCGAGACCTCCTCGCCGACCCGGCCGGTGGCCATCGGCTTCCCCTCCTCCAGGGGCAGCTGCCCGGACACGAAGGCCAGCCCGCCACCTACCGCCACCGGGATATACGAGGCCACCGGCTTGGGCGCGGGCGGCAGCTCGATCCCCAGCTCCTTCAGACGTTCATCGACTCCCACGGTCCCTCCTGCTCGGATCGCCAGTGGCGATTCTTCCAGGCGGCGCGAGGCGGGGCCAGACGGCGCGGGAAGGGGTTAGCCGGCGCGGCGATCGCGCTCGCGGATGAGAGCCTTGCGCTCCAACTCGTTCAGGCCGCCCCAGATACCGTGGGGCTCTCGGACGCGAAGGGCGTACTCGAGGCACTCGGGACGGACGGGGCAGCGCGCACAGATCGCCTTGGCCTTGGCCTCTCGAGCGTCCTTGTCGTCCTTCCGCTCGAAGTAGTTGGGCGCGAAGAAAGCCTCCGCGTCCTCGCCTCGGCACGCGGCGCGGTACTGCCAGCCCATCTCCCAGTCGATCATCGCCGGTACGCTCACGTCCCTTATCCGTTCTTCGTGTCAGACGCTGCCGCGGTTCGAGGCGTCCCCTCGAAACCGGGGCGATTTCTCCAATATCCCCTGGAGAAATCTGCCCGAATAACGCTACCGCCCGACCCCGATTTTGACAAGACCCGAACGGCGGAGGGGCCCCCCCGGGGGGCCCACCCGGCCGCCGATACGGAGGTCTATCATCGAGCCCGTGGCCAAGGAGGGCGCGGACGGCTTCGACCGTCTCTACCAGACGGCCCGGGCCCTGGGGGAGGAAACCAGGTTCCGCATCTACCGGCGGATCTGGCTGTCGACGACCCCGCTGGGGGTCTCCGAGATCGCCGACGACTTCTCGCTCCATCCCAACGCCGTCCGCCAGCACTTGGCCCACCTGGAGCAGGCCCGGCTCGTGGCGTCCCGTCTCGAGCGGCCGGGCGGCGTCGGTCGGCCCCGGCGGGTCTACGAGCGGAACGCCGAGCCGCTCGTCCTGAGCCACCCCCCCGGATCGCTGCACTCGCTCCTGGCCATGATGGCGGCCGTCGTCGATGCCACGCCGACCGACCGGCGGCGGCTCGTCGAGTTCGGCCGGTCGTGGGGGCGCACGTGGGCGACCCGCCGGAAACGCGGGAACGGCCGGACGCCCAGGAGCGCCAAGGCCCGGCTGCAGCTCCTCAACCGGGAGCTCGCCGAGTGGGGATGGCACCCGACACAGCAACAGTCCAACGGCCGGCTCACGGTCAGCACGAGTCGGTGTCTCTTCCACGATCGACCGCCGGGAGAGCACGGTCGGTGCTGCGCGCTCGAAGAGGGGTTGCTTCAGGGTTTGACCGAATCGCTCCTCAACGGCCACAGCGAGGTGGTGACGGTTCGAGGCTGCCGCCTGCAGGTGAGTCTCTGAGAGCCCGTTCGGATCAGTCCCCCTCTACTCACCCTCCTTGGAGATCCTGGCCTGATCGAAGAATCGAAGCAGCTCGACGGGCACCGGGAAGACCAGCGTCGAGTTCCGCTCGGTGGCGATCTCGGCCATCGTCTGCAGCAACCGGAGCTGGAGGGCGATGGGGCTCTGAGCGATGACGTCGGCGGCCTCCCGCAGCTTGGTGGAAGCCTGGAACTCCCCCTCGGCGTTGATGATCTTGGCCCGGCGGAGACGCTCGGCCTCGGCCTGGCGGGCCATGGCCCGCTGCATCGAGTCCGGCAGGTCAACGTCCTTGATCTCCACGAGCGTGACCTTCACCCCCCACGGCTCGGTGAGGTCGTCGATGACCGTCTGGAGCTGATCGTTGAGCTCCTCGCGGTGGGCCAGCAGGTCGTCCAGCTCGGCCTTGCCGAGGATGGATCGCAGCGTCGTCTGGGCGATCTGCGACGTGCCCATCAGGTAGTTCTGGATCTCGACGATGGCCCGGATCGGCTCGACGACGTTGAAGTAGATGACGGCATCGACGCGGATGGTGACGTTGTCGCGGGTGATGATGTCCTGCGGCGGCACGTTCATAGTCACCGTCTGAAGGTTCACCTTCACCATCCGGTCGACGATCGGGATGATGAAGAACAGCCCCGGGCCCTTCGCCCCGGGCAGGACGCGGCCCAGGCGGAAGATCACCCCGCGCTCGTACTCCTGGACGATACGGATGGCAGCGGCCAGCAGGATCAGCACCAGGAACGCGATCGCCCCGCCGATGATGAGCCCCGTCATTCGTTCTCCTTTCGTTCCTCCTCGACGATGAGCGTCAGGCCGTCGACCTGGCGAACACGAACCTTCTTCCCCTTCCCGATGGGACCGTTGGTGGCCTGCGCGTTCCACAGCGCACCCTTCAACCACACGTGCCCGCCGGGCTCGAGGTCGCCGCGGGCGATGCCGACCAGCCCGACCAACCCCTCCTGCCCGGTCACCGAGGGGCGGCGCCGGGCCCGCAGGGCCACGGTCATGGCGAACCCGAAGAACAGCACGCTCGCCAGGACGACGACCCCGATCAGCCACGGTGAGAGCTCGATGACCGGCGACACGCCGGCGAACAGCAACAGCGATCCGGCCAGCAGCGATAGCGTCCCCCCGATCGTGAACACGCCCAGCCCGGCGGTGAACACGTCGATCGTGAACAGGATCAGGCCGAGCACGACCAGCAGCAGAGCGGCCAGGTTCACCGGCAGGACGGCCAGCGCGTAAAAGGCCAGGACCAGCGCGACGGCCCCGGCCATGCCGGCGATGCCCAACCCGGGCTGGCTGATCTCGAACACCAGGGCCCAGAACCCCAGCACCAGGAGGAGGTAGGCCACCGATGGATCGGTCACGGCGTGGAGGATCCCCTGCAGGAGCCCGGGCTTGTGGAACCGCACCACGACCTCCTCCGCGGCGTCCCCCTCGGTGACCAGGGCGCTGCTTCCGCCCGTGGTCGTCACGGTGCGGCCGTCGAGCTCGGCGAGGAGGCGGAGGATGCCGGGGGCAAGGATCTCGACGACGCCGCGCTCTTTCGCCTCGGTCGCGGTCAGCGCGGCACTCTCGCGGACGGACTCGTCGGCGAAGGCGAGATCGCGCCCACGCTGCTGGGCCAGCGCGCGCAGCAGCGCCGCGGCGTCGTTCACGGCCTTGGCTTCTCGGGCGCCGGCGAGCTCACCACCGAGGTCAACGGGATGGGCCGCGCCGAGGTTGGTGCCGGGTGCCATCGCCGCTACGTGCGCGGCGTACACGAGGAAGA
>DASQUI010000157.1:0-3515 GCA_035641375.1 Actinomycetota bacterium | reverse complement strand
GAGCTGAAGACCGACGCCAAGGGCATCGCCGACTTCGGCGAGGGCGGCAAGGGCGCCTGGTTCAAGGACCCCGAGGGGAACATCCTTAGCCTCTGGGAAGCGAAGCAGAGGTAGGGAGCGCGGCCGAAGCCGCCGTCACCGTCCAGTAGGCGCTCGACGGGCGGCGGTCAGTGCCTCCCGCAGGCGTCGCACCGGACCGGTCAGCCGCAGCCGGGAGGCCAGCCGGTCCAGCCCCTCGTCGTCTCGCTCCGGTTCCGACATCTCGACGTCGAGATCGGTGCGGATGGGAACGACGTCGCGCATGGAGGCGATGTAGGCGGCTTCCTCGGCGATGCGTGCCCGCAGCGACGGCGATCGCTGGAGGATGGCCCGGGTCCGCTTCGGCGCGGTGGCGTCCTCGACCAGCGACTCGAGGCTCGGGTACGCCTTCACCAGCGCCCGGGCCGTCTTCTCCCCCACCCCGCGCACCCCGGGAAGGCCGTCCGATGGATCGCCGCGCAGGATGGCGAACTCCACGTAGCGGGACGCGGAGACGCCGTACTTGGCCAGGACCGCAGCCTCGTCGAGCTCGTCGAGCTCGGACACACCGCGACGGGTGAACAGCAGGCGAACCACGGGATCGCGGACCAGCTGGATGAGGTCGCGGTCACCGGTGACCACCTCGATGCGGTCGCGCCGCGTCGCTCGAGCACACAGCGAGCCGATGGCGTCCTCCGCCTCCCACCCCTCGGCCCACGCCTGGGGCATGCCGAACGCACCGAGCATCTTCTCGAGCATGTCGAACTGCGGCCCCAGGTCGTCGGGCTCGGCGGTAAGCCGGTGGGCCTTGTACCCATCGTACGCGGTGACGCGTTCGGCGGGGCGCCAGTCGGCGTCGTACACGTGGACCACCTGCTGCGGCCGACGGTTGCGGACCAGCGCCGCCGTCATGTCGAGGTAACCGTGGACGGCGTTGATGGGCCGCTTCCGTCCGTCGGTGATCGACGTCGGGAGCGCGTAGTACGCGCGGTACATCACGCTCGAGGTGTCGATGTACAGGCGCCGGGTCACCGTGTCGAGCCTACCGGACACGGTAGGCTGGCCGCCGTGAAGCGCTACGACGCGGTCGTGGTGGGGGGCGGCCACAACGGGCTGGTGACGGCAGCGTACCTGGCCCGGGCCAAGAAATCGGTCCTGGTGCTGGAGCGCCGGTCCATGGTCGGCGGCGCCGCGGTGACGGAAGAGGTATGGCCCGGGTATCGTGTGTCGACCGCCTCGTACGTGGTCAGCCTGCTGCTTCCACAGATCGTCCGCGACCTCGACCTCCGCCGCCACGGGTACGAGCTGTACCCGATCGACCCGTCCTACTTCACCCCGTTCCCCGACGGCCAGGCAATCCTGGTGTGGGAGGAGCCCCGGCGCGCCGCGGAGGAGATCGCCAAGCTCTCCCGGCGAGACGCCGACGCGTACCTGCGCTACGAACACGACCTCGATGAGCTGGCCGCGTTCGTGCGGCCGCTGCTCACCCGGATCCCCCCGCGGCTGCCGATGAGATCGCTCGCGGAGCTCCGGTCCGCGCTCTCCACCGGCCGGTACGTCGGGAAGCATCGCGAGCTGCTCCCCCGCTTCCTCGACCTCATGACGATGTCGGTATCGGATTTCCTCGACGACTACTTCGAGCACCCCGGGGTGAAGGGGGCGCTGGCCCCTGGCGGCGTGATCGGGGCGTGGGGTGGGCCCATGACGCCGGGCTCTGCGTACGTGCTGCTCCACCACCGCATGGGCGCCGCCGCGGGGAGTCACGGTGCATGGGCCTTCGTGCGCGGCGGAATGGGGGCTCTGTCCGAGGCCATCGCCGGGGCGGCCCGTGCGGCCGGTGCCGAGGTGCGCACCGACGCCGACGTAACCGGCATCGAGCTGCGCGGCGATCGTGCCGCGGCCGTCACCCTGGCCGACGGCACCACGATCCACGCCCGCGCCGTGGTGTCGGGGATCCATCCCACCACGACGTTCCTCGACCTGGTCGGGGCACGGCACCTCCCCGAGGAGCTGGTGGTGGACGTGGCCCGGTACCGGACCCGCGGCGCCTCGGCGAAGGTGAACCTGGCCCTGGACATGCTGCCGGACTTCACGGCCATGCCGGGGACCGAGCTCGGGCCGCAGCATCCCGAGTTCATCATCTGCCCGTCGATCGAGTACCTGGAGCGGGCGTGGGACGCCGCCAAGTACGGACGGCCGTCGGAGCATCCCATGCTCGACTGCGTCATCCCGACCACGAAAGATGACTCCCTGGCCCCGCCCGGGAAGCACATCCTCACCGCGTTCGTGCAATACGCCCCGTACGACCTGGCCGAGGGACGCACGTGGGAGCAGGAACGCGATGCCCTCGGCGACCGGGTCGTCGAGACGATCGGCGAGTACGCACCAAACGTGAAAAGCGCGGTGGTGCACCGGCAGGTGGTGACCCCGGTCGATCTGGAGGAGCGGTTCGGGCTGCTCGGCGGCAACATCTTCCACGGCGAGATGTCGCTCGACCAGCTGTTCTTCCTCCGTCCCGCTCCCCAGGCCGGGGGGTACCGGACACCGCTGCGCGGCCTGTACCTGTGTGGCTCGGGAACGCATCCGGGCGGCGGAGTGATGGGCGCCCCCGGCTACAACGCCGCCCGGGTGGTACTGAAGGACCTCCGCCGGCTGCGGTAACCGTGGACGACGACACTCCCGCTGCGCAGCCTGGCCGGCTGTCGCTTCCCGATGAGGCCGGCTCGGCGCGGAGGTTGCCGACGTGACCCGACCGGCCGCGGCGCTCTAGGCGGCGGTGGCCGGGTCGATCCGCGTCAGGGCTGCCCGGCGGGCCCCGAGCTCGGAGATGGTCATCGCTGCGAGGACGATCACGGCACCGATCCACTGGTGCACGGCTAGCCGCTCCCCGATCCACACCGCAGAGAAGATCGCCGCGGCCACCGACTCGCCGGCCAGGATGATCACGGCCCGCCCCGCACCGACCTCCCGCTGGGCCATGACCTGGAGTGTGTAGGCGACGCCCGACCCGAGGACGCCGGTGACGACGAGGAGGTGCCAGACGGAGACCGCCTCGGCCACGGCCAGCCCCGACGGCGCCGCCAGGATCAGGTGAAAGGCGGCGGCCGCCCCCATCTGCGCCAGCGACAGGACTGCCGCCGGATGCCGTCCGGCGAAGCGACCGACCCCGACGACGTGCGCCGCCCACGCCACCGCCGAGGCCAGCACGAGCAGGTCCCCGGCCTGCGGGCGCAGCTTGTCGACCGACGGCACCGACAGGAGGACCAGCCCCGCCACGGAGACGGCCACGGCGATCCACGCCGCCGGTCCCGCCGGCTGGCGGAACAGGGCCAGCGCCAGCACCGGCGTGAACACCACGTACAGGCCGGTGATGAAGCCGGCGTTGGTGGCCGTGGTGCGAGCCAGCCCCTCCGTCTGCAGGATGTAGGCAACGAAGATCAGCCCGCCGAGCAGCAGCCCCGGTGCGACCGCGCGACGGAGGGCCTCCCAGCGGAGGA
>DASQUI010000156.1:0-4334 GCA_035641375.1 Actinomycetota bacterium | reverse complement strand
GTCGCGGTGATCGGGGTGGCGACGGCGTTGTATGCGGCGATCCTGGCCATGGCCGAGGACGACATCAAGCGCGTCCTTGCCTACTCGACGATCAGCCAGCTCGGGTTCATGTTCCTGGCCGCCGGCGTCGGGGCGTACGCCATCGCCATCTTCCACCTGGTCACACACGCCTTCTTCAAGGCGCTGATGTTCCTGGGTGCGGGGAGCGTGATGCACGCCACCGACGGCGAGATCGACATCACCAAGCTCGGGGGCCTGCGAAGACCGATGCCGGTGACCGCCACCCTGTTCGTCATCGGCGGGCTGGCCCTGGCCGGCATCCCGCTGTTCGCCGGCTTCTTCAGCAAGGACCAGATCCTGTCCTCGGCGTACGAGGCCGGGGAGAACGGGCTGTGGATCGCCGCGCTCGTCGCGTCGGGATTCACGGCGCTGTACGTGACGCGCGCGATCCTGCTGACGTTCTTCGGGCGGCCCCAGGAGGAGCGGCACCCCCACGAGTCGCCGGCGCTGATGACGGTGCCGATGGGGCTGCTGGCCGTGGGTGCCCTGGCCGGTGGCCTGCTCGGGCTCTCGGCGGCCACGGGCCGCGTGCAGGCCTTCCTGGCCCCGTTGTTCGGGGGCGAGGCCGAGCATCCGCCGGGCGGGCTCTCCGAGGGGGCGCTGGTGACCATCGCCATCGGCGTGGCCCTGGCCGGCATCACCGTCGGCTGGGCCGTGTACGGGGGCCGCGTGCTCGACTGGGTGGGGCTGCGCATCCGCCTGGGCTGGCTCCATCGGACGCTGGCCCGGGGCTGGTACGTCGACGACGTGTACGGAGCTCTGCTCGTGCTGCCGGGGAAGGCCGCCTCGGCGTTCCTGGCCTACGTGTTCGATCAGCGCTTCATCGACGGCGCCGTCAACGGGCTCGGCAACACCGTCGGCCGGTTGGCCGGGACCGGACGGCGGGTCCAGAGCGGGCTGGTGCGGACGTACGCCCTCGGGTTCCTGCTCGGCGCGGTGGCCCTTCTCGTCTTCGTGCTGGCGAGGTCATGAGCGAGACGCCCTGGCTGACGATGACGGTGTTCGCGCCGGTGGCCGGCGTCGTCGCTCTGTCGCTCGCCTCGGGCGTCGCCCGCCTGACCGGCCGGCGGCTGGGAGACGGGATGTGGCGGTGGGGGTCCCTCCTCGTGTCGGTGGCGACGTTCGGGGTCTCCCTGGGCATCCTCAGCGGATTCGATGGCGACGCCGGCGGGTTCCAGCTCACCGAGCGGGCCACGTGGGTCGGGCCGCTGAACCTCCGGTACGCGCTGGCCGTCGACGGGGTGAGCCTGTTCATGGTCCTGCTGACCACCTTCCTGATGCCGCTGTCCATCCTGGCCTCGTCCTCGGTCACAGATCGCGTGCCGTACTTCATGGCCTCGATGCTCATCCTGGAGACGGCGCTGCTGGGCACGTTCCTGGCCACCGACCTGCTCCTGTTCTTCGTCTTCTTCGAGGGCATGCTGTTCCCGATGTACCTCATCATCGGGGCGTGGGGGGGTCCCCGCCGGGTCTACGCCGCGGTGAAGTTCTTCCTGTACACGATGGCCGGCTCGGCGCTGCTCCTGGTGGCCATCCTGTTCCTGGCGTTCCGAGCCGGGGCGCAGTTCGGGGAGACGACGTTCGAGCTCGAGGCGCTGGCCCGCTTGGAGCTGCCCGCGGTGACGGCCCGATGGCTCTTCCTGGCGTTCTTCGTGGCGTTCGCGGTGAAGGTGCCGCTGTTCCCACTGCACACGTGGCTCCCCGACGCGCACGTCGAGGCCCCCACGGCCGGCTCGGTGATCCTGGCCGGCATCCTGTTGAAGATCGGGGCGTACGGACTGATCCGGTTCAACCTCGGCCTGTTCCCGGACGCCTCCGCCTACTTCCGTGACTTCGTCATGGTGCTCGCCGTGATCGGCATCGTGTACGGGGCCATCGTCGCCCTGATCCAGATCGACGTGAAGCGTTTGGTGGCGTACTCCAGCGTGTCGCACCTCGGGTTCGTCGTCCTCGGCATCTTCGCCGGGACCGCCCAGGGGATGTCGGGTGGCGTCCTGCAGATGGTGAACCATGGCCTGTCGACCGGCGCGCTGTTCCTGATCGTGGGGATGCTGTACGAGCGAACGCACACCCGGGATCTGTCGGCGCTGGGCGGGCTCGGCTCGCGGATGCCGTGGCTGGCCGGGTTCTTCCTGGTGATCGCGCTGTCGTCGCTGGCGCTGCCGGGGCTGAACGGCTTCGTCGGCGAGTTCCTCATCCTCGTGGGGACGTTCCCGGTAGCCCGCGTGTTCGCGGTGATCGCCGCGGCCGGGATCGTGCTGTCGGCCATCTACCTGCTGTGGGCGTACCAGCGGGCCATGCACGGCGAGGCCCGCGACGAGCACGCCGGGCTGCGCGACCTCAGCGTCAGGGAGTGGGCGGTGCTCGTGCCGGTCACGGCGCTCATAGTGGCCATCGGGGTCTTCCCCAAGCCGTTCCTGGAGCGCATCGAGCCGGCCGCGGACAAGCACGCCAGGGTGATCGAGGTTGAGGAGTCGCCGGGCCCCGTCCTGGCCGAGGAGGGTCCGTGATGCCCGAGGGACGGTTCGAGGCCCCGGCCATCGACGTGTTCCCCATCCTCCCCGAGCTGATCCTCGTCGGGGTGGGAATCCTCGTGCTCCTGGTGGACGCGGTCCGCCCCACCCGCCGGCGACGGGTCGTGCTCACGCTGTCGCTGATCGGGGTGATCGCCGCCGGGGTGTTCGCGTTCCGGCTGTGGACGTGGGACGGACCGGCCACGGTGCTCGGCGGCATGGTGGCCGTGGACCGCTTCGCCGTCTTCTTCCGCCTGGTGATCCTGTCGGCGGCGGCCGGCGGCCTCCTGCTGTCGCACGCGTACCTGGCCCGGACGGGCGAGGGACGGGGGGAGTACGAGGCGCTCCTGCTGTTCGCTACGTCGGGCATGACGCTGCTGGCCGCGGCGGCCGACCTCATCGTGGTCTTCTTGGGGCTCGAGGTGCTGTCCCTCTCGCTGTACGTCATGTGCGGCTTCTCGCCGCGCCGGCTGGCTTCGCAGGAGGCGAGCCTCAAGTACTTCCTGCTCGGCGCGTTCTCATCGGCCTTCTTCCTGTACGGCGTGGCGTTCGCGTACGGAGCCACCGGGACGACGTCGATCGGCGGCATCGGCCGGGCCCTGTCGGGCGAGACCGACGTCGCCCTGGCCCTGATCGGCGCGGGACTGCTCGCCGTGGGATTCGGGTTCAAGGTCGCCGCGGTTCCGTTCCACATGTGGACACCCGACGTCTATCAGGGCGCGCCGACCCCCGTGACCGGGTTCATGGCCGCGGGGACGAAGGTGGCCGGCTTCGCTGCGCTGCTGCGGGTGACCACCGTGGCCCTGGGCCCGCTGGCCTGGGACCTGCGGCCGGCGCTGTGGTGGATCGCCGTGCTGACCATGATCCTCGGCTCGACGCTGGCCATCGCCCAGGCCGACATCAAGCGGATGCTGGCGTACTCGTCCATCGCTCACGCAGGGTTCGTCCTCGTCGGCGTGGTCGCCGCCAACCAGCAGGGGGTCTCCGGCGCGATGTTCTACCTGGCGGCGTACGCGGCCATGATCCTCGGGTCGTTCGGCGTCGTCCTGCTGGTATCGCGCCGCGGCGAGGAGCGGACGTCGCTCACGTCGTACGCGGGCCTGGCCAAGCGGAGCCCGGGGCTGGCCGCGCTGCTCGCCCTGTTCCTCTTGTCGCTGGCCGGGATCCCGCCGGCGGCGGGGTTCATCGCCAAGGTGCTGGTGTTCCAGGCCGCGGTGACGGCGGGGCAATCCGCGCTGGTGGTGATCGCCGTGCTGGCCAGCGTGGTCGCGGCGTTCTTCTACCTGCGGGTCATCGTCCTGATGTACATGCAGGATCCGGAGGAGGCCCCGGCCATCGAGCCTGCCGTGGGGCCGGGATTGGCCCTCGGCGTCACCGCCATCGTCACGCTCGTGCTCGGTGTGTATCCGGGTGTGCTCCTCGACGCCCTCGAGTCGGCATCGATCCTGCGATGGTGATCCCATGAAGCGAGCCGTGAGCCGCGAGCTGGCCTCGCCGGACCCCCGGCTGGAGGCCGACATCCGCCGCCGGCTCGACGAGGTCGAGGTGGCTCTGCGCGATGGCGTACAGAGCGACACCCGCATCGTGGCCGAGGCGGGCGCCCACCTCCTGGAGGCCGGCGGGAAGCGGTTCCGTCCGATGCTGGTGCTCCTCGGCGGGTACTTCGGGGATCCCCACGAGCCCCGTCTCGTCCGCGCCGCGGTCGCCATCGAGCTGGCCCACCTGGCCACGCTCTACCACGACGACGTGATCGACGAGGCC
>DASQUI010000155.1:0-12311 GCA_035641375.1 Actinomycetota bacterium | reverse complement strand
CGATGCCGCTCATGCCGGCGCCGCCGATGCCGACGAGATGGACTGCTCGCACCGCGGCCAGGTCGGGGACGGGAAGTGTGGGGATGCTCCCCGGCTTCGGCAGATAGTCGTTCATGATGAGCCGCCCCGGCTAGACGTGGTACGCGTTCGTCTTCAGCTCACCCAGATTGTGGCGCACCCAGTCGGCCGTGGCACGTAACCCCTCCTCCAAAGAAACCTCGGGCTTCCACCCGGCCCACTCGCGCGCTCGGGTGTTGTCGCAGAGGAGCCGGTGCACCTCACTGCCGGTCGGGCGGATGCGCTCGTCCTCCACGACGATGTCCTTCCGGAGCCCGGTGACCTCGAAGAGCAGCTCGATAAGGTCACCGATCGAGATCTCCCGCCCGGATCCGATGTTGATGACCTCACCCGTGGCCCGGTCCGCCATGGCCACGGCCAGGAAACCGTTTACGGTGTCACTCACGAAGTTGAAGTCCCGGGTGGGTGAAACGGCGCCGACGCGGATCCTTTCCGCGTTTCCGTACAGCTGGCCGAGCAGGCTGGGGATGACCGCCCGGGTGGACTGGCGCGGTCCGTAGGTGTTGAACGGTCGGACGATCACTACCGGGAGCTCGAAGGAGCGATGGAAGCTGATCGCCAGCATGTCGGCGCCGATCTTGGTGGCCGAGTACGGCGACTGCGGCTGCAGGGGATGGGCCTCGTCGATGGGAACGGACAGCGCGGTTCCGTACACCTCGCTCGTGGATGTGTGGACCACGCGCTCGACCCCGGCTCTACGGCTCGCATTGAGGACGTGATACGTGCCGGTCACGTTGGTTTGCACGTAGCTCTCCGGCGACTCGTAGCTATAGGGGATCCCGATCAGCGCGGCCAGATGGAAGACCACGTCGATTCCCTCGACGGCCTGACGCACCCGCTCGCCGTCTCGGACATCGCCGGAGAGGATCTCCACATCTGTCTCTCGCCCGTGGAGCCACCCCAACCGGCCGCTCGGCGTGTAGTGCACCAGGACCCGCACTGCGGCCTCGTCCGCGAGGAGCCGGTCCACGAGATGGCTTCCGATGAAGCCATCGCCCCCCGTGACCAGGACGCGCCGCCCCCGCCACGAGCTCATCTAATCCTCCTCGCTCGTGGCGTACTCGTGGAGGACGTGCTCGAAGTCCTCCGGGCTTCCGACGTCGAACCAGCTCTCTCGAATGGTGAAGATACGCACCGGAAGTCCCTCGCCGAGGACCTTGGCCAGCAGGTCCGGCATGTCGATCATTGACTCCTGGGGTACGAGGCGCACCACCTCCGGTTGGACCATGTAGATGCCCGCGTTGCACAGCACGTTCTGCTCCGGCTTCTCCTGAAGGGACATCAGTTGGTCTCCTTCGGTGCGGAGCACCGCGTAGGGAATCTTGGCCGCGTACGGGACGGCGGCGACGGTCGCTGCTCCCCCGTGTGCCTGATGGAACTCGTAGAAAGCCCGGTAGTTCATCCCCGTCAAGATGTCGGCGGCCATGACCAGGATCGATCTCCCGCTCACCTCGCCTTCGGGCAACAGCGAGAGAGCCCCGGCGGTCCCCAGCCGCTGCTGCTCTCGGAGGTAGTGGAGGTTCACCCCGAGGTGATCGCCGGTCCCGAGGCGGCGCTCGAACGCCTCCGCCTTGTAGTTCACGGCGAGGTAGACGTCCTGGATCCCCGCGGCGACCAACGAGGCGATGATGCGCTCGATGATCGATGAGGCCCCCACCCGGAGCAACGGCTTGGGGACCTTATCGGTGAGGGGGCGGAGGCGCTGGCCACGACCCCCCGCCATGATCACGGCCATCGGCATCACCGGGGAACCTCGATCACGGATCTCGCGAACCTCCTGAGGCCGGGCTCACTTGCCGCACGGGCACTCGCGCGAGTATGCCATAGCGCTCCCCCGTTACCGGTTCCGAGGCATCACCCACGAGCGACGCCCGCGAGCTCCAGGACCCACCTCGCCAGGTCGTCCGCGGCGCTTGGTCTGGCGAGGCTCTTTGCCCCCGCCGACATGCGGATCAGGAGCTCATTGTCGCCGAGGAGATCCTCGGCGATGGCACCGATCCGAGCCGCATCGGCCTCGGAGTCGGGGACGATCTCGGCGCCGCCGGCTCGAGCCAGGGACCCCGCGTTCGCCGTTTGGTGGTCGTGGGGCGCGTGTGGGTAGGGAACCAGGATCGAGGGGAGTCCGGCTGCGGCGAGCTCGGCCACGGTACCGGCCCCCGCGCGACACAGGGCCACGTCGGCGGCGGCGTAGGCGAGATCCATCCGGTCGAGGAATGCCACGCATCGAACGAGGTGGGAGAGGCCTCGCCCGTCCAGCTCCGCCTGCACGGCCTGGACGTGATCGGCTCCGGTCTTCAACAGGATCCGGATGTCGCCGCGGTCGCGCCACCGACTGGCGAGATCGATTCCCACCTCATTCAAGCGGGTGGCCCCGAGACTTCCCCCTAAGACCAGGAGCACTCGGCCGTCGGCGGGGAGATCGAAAGCGGCGCGAGCCTCGGGGCGGAGCGATGGGCGATCCAGTCCGGCGACAGACGGATCGATCGGCATCCCCACGGTGCGGGGGCGCGCCGAGCGGGGGAAGCGCCGGGCGGCTTCGTCGAAAGCCACGGCCAGATGCCGGGTCATCCGAGCCGCCACGCGATTCGACAGTCCCGGAACGGCCCCGGACTCGTGGAGCAGTGACGGAAGACCAAGCCACCGGGCGGCAGCGAGAACCGGAAGGCTCGCGTACCCGCCCATCCCCACCACCACCGCTGCGCGTTCCGCCCGAAGGATCATCCTGGCCTGCCGGGTGGCGCGAACGAGCGCGACGATGGCCACGAGGGGTCCCAGGCCGATGCGTCGTGGGAACGGCTTCATGTCCACGAGCTGGAGCGGGTATCCGCGCTTCGGGATGATCGACCGTTCCAGTCCCTTCGGCGTGCCGATGAACGACACCCGGGCGTCTGGATCACGGGCCCGCACCGCGTCGGCAAGGGCGAGGCCGGGAAAGATATGGCCGCCGGTCCCCCCGGCCGCGATCACGATCGAACGGGCCACGCGGCTATCCCGACGATCTGGCCCGCGGCCGACTCGATCCGCTACGCATCCGGCCCACCGAGACCAGGACTCCCACCGCGGCAAGCGATACGACCAGCGACGAGCCCCCGAAGGAGACGAACGGTAGCGGAACGCCGGTGATCGGAAGCAATCCCGTGACCGCGCCGAGATTCACCACCGCCTGAAGGCCGATCCACGCCGTGATGCCGGCGGCCAGGAGGCGTCCGAACATGTCGGGCGCGCGCACCGCGATGCGGATCCCCGCATACACGAACATCCCGAAGAGCGCCAGCACTACGAGCGCTCCCAGGAGTCCCAGTTCTTCGCCGATGATCGAGTAGATGAAATCGGTGTGTGCGTTGGGCAGCGTGAGCCACTTCTGACGGCTGGCTCCCAGACCAACACCGAACAGACCGCCGGAGCCGAGACCGATGAACGATTGCATCGCCTGGTACCCATTCCCCTGCGGATCGGCCCAGGGATCGGTGAACGAGACGAAGCGGGCCCACCGGTATCCCTCGGCGTAGATGGCCCCGAACCCCAGCGCCAGGGTCGCTCCTCCGCCCAGGACCAGATGCTTCAGCCGGGCACCGGCCACGAACAGCATGGCGAAGACGGTGCCGCCGACGATGACGGCCGTGCCCAGATCGGGTTGGAGCAGGATGAGGGCGCACACGACCGCCACCACCGGGACCAGCGGGAGGGCCAGCGACCGGGCGTCGTGGATGCGCTTCCACCGCTTGGCCAGGACCGCGCCGACGAACGCGACCACGGCGAGCTTCGCGAACTCCGAAGGCTGAAGGGTTACCGGTCCTGCCGCGAGCCACCGGGAGGAGCCCCCGGCGCGCGTGCCGACGGCGGGGTGCAGGACCAGGGCGAGGAGAATCACCGCACCGAGAAGGGCCGGGCCGCACAGCCGCTCCCAGGCCCGATAGCGCATCCGAGCGGTCAGAGCCCCGACCGCCACCCCTGCGGCGGCGTACGCCACCTGGCGGTTGAAGAACAGGAAACTCGAGCCGAATCGATCGAAGGCGGAGACGGAGGACGCCGACAGGACCATGGCCACGCCGATCAGGAGCAGCGAGGCCGTGGCCACCAGCAGAATCGCCACGGCTCGATCCGGAGCCACGGCCGCCCGCGATGCGGGGCGGCGCTGAGGTGGACGCTCCTCCGGCCGGACCACCCGGAGACGGGTCTTCTGGCTTCGCTTCTTCACCGGCACGCGTTTGGCCGCTCGCCGGCTCGTCTTGGGCGTCGAGCGCCGGGTCGCCGTGGTGCTAGGCACGTCCGGCCCCGTTCTTCCCGAGGGCGCGGGCCGCGGCGGCGAAACGCTCGCCGCGCTCCGCATAGTCGGTGAACATGTCCTGGCTGGCGGCCGCCGGTGCGAGCAGCACCGTCCCTTCGCGTCCAGCCAACTCGAACGCCTCGGCAACGGCCTCCTCGATGGAGCCGGCCATCCGCACGGGCACCAGGCCGCTGAACACCGACGCCACTTCCCTCGCCGCCTCCCCCAGCGCCACCACCGCCACGATTCGAGGCGCTGCAGCGGCGAGCGGCGAAAGATCAACTCCCTTGCTCAGGCCGCCCGCGATCAGCACCACCCGGTCATGGGATCTGATGGACGCCAGCGCCGCATGCGGGTTGGTGGCCTTCGAGTCGTCCACGAAACGCACGCCCGAGATCTCCGTGACCACCTCGCCGCGGTGCGGGAGCGTCCGAAAGCCTCGGAGCGCCTCGCCAACGGCCTCCGGATCCACGTCGAAGCAGACGGCGGCGGCGGCAGCGGCGGCCGCGTTGGACAGGAGCCACCGCGTCCTCCAGGGCATGGGGCCGAGGTTGTGCTCGTCGTCGGCGCGACTGATCAGGCGGCCGTCGACGTAGCCGACCTCGCCGTCCGCGGGTTCGGCCAGCGTGAACCAGACCAACCGGCAGGAAGCCTCGCCGGAAACTCGGGCCGCCTCGGCGTCGTCCTTGTTCCCCACGTGCACGTCGTCGCCGTGCTGCGATCCGAAGACCCGCCGCTTGGAATCGCGGTACTCCTCGAAGGTGCCGTGCCAGTCGAGGTGGTCGGGAGCGAGGTTCAGCAGCACCGACACCCGTGGGTGCAGGCTCCACTGAAAGCGAAGCTGGAACGAAGAGACCTCGACGGACAGCGCCTCATGGTCCTCGCGGGCGGCGGCCGAGAACGGATAGCCGACGTTCCCGCAGGAGACCGCGTCGAGCCCCCCCGCCCGCATGGCCGCGGCGATCATCTCCGTGGTCGTGGACTTCCCGTTCGTTCCGGTCACCGCGACATACGGACACCGTGCCAGAAGGGCTCCGAGCTCCACCTCACTCCAGACGGGGATGCCCCGGTCGCGGGCCCAGTTCAGGACCGGCGCCCCCTCCGGGACGCCCGGGCTGGTCACCACCAGGTCGGCCTCCTCCAGGTGCGATGGCAGGTGGCCTCCTGCTGCCACGCGCGCACCGGCGGCCTCGACCCGATCCGCCTGCTCCGCCACCTGATCCCTCAGCCGCATCTCCGTCACGAGCACCGATGCGCCTCGGGCGGAGACGGCCAGTGCGGCGGCGACCCCGCTCTCGGCCAATCCCACGACCACCACCTTCTGGCCGCTCCCGGGAAGGCCGGCGGGAGCCGGAGAGCGTGCATCGTTGCTGTCCCCCCGGCGGCCCCGATGCCGAAGCAACCCGCTCACGGAACCCCGCCCCGGGCCAGGAAGTCGGCATAGAAGAGACCGAGGCCGAACACGACGGCCAGCCCGCCGATAATCCAGAAGCGCACGATCACGGTGAACTCGTGCCACCCGAGGACCTCGAAGTGGTGATGGATCGGCGCCATCCGGAACAGCCGCCGATGGAAGACCCGGAACGAGACGACCTGAAGGATCACCGACGTGGTCTCCAGGACGTACAGGCCCCCCAGGATGACCAGCAACAGCTGGGTATGCGTGGCGATGGCCAGGGCAGCCATCAGGCCGCCGAGGGCAAGTGACCCCGTATCTCCCATGAAGATCCTGGCCGGTGCGGCGTTCCACCACAGGAAGCCGGCGATCGCCCCCATCGCCCCCGAGGCCACGATGGCCAGGTCGAGCGCGGTGTCGACATCGACGCCGTAGCAGCCGGCCCCGGGGTTCGCCACGCACGTGTGCCGAAACTGCCAGAACGAGATGATCACGTAGGCCCCCATCACCATGGCTCCCGACCCCGACGCCAGGCCGTCGAGGCCGTCGGTGAGGTTGACGGCGTTGGCCGTGGCGGCCAGCATGAGGAACACCCACAGCAGGAAGATCGCCGTCCCCAGCTCCACCCCGGTTCCCCTGACGAACGAGAGCTCGGTGGACGCGGTGGTCAGCCGAGTGAAGCCCAGACCGAACAGGACCGCGACCAACCCCTGACCGGCGAGCTTGGCGGCCTTCCCCAACCCGAGCGAGTGGCGATCGGCCCTCCGTATCTTCAGGAAGTCGTCGACGAATCCCACCAGCCCGAGTGCTGCCGCGGCGCCGAGAACCAGGACGGCGGTCCGGGTGAACGGTCCGATGGTCAATGAGGTCACCAGGTACGCAACGGCCAGGCCGGCGATGATCACCAGGCCGCCCATCGTGGGCGTCCCCATCTTCTCGATGTGCTGCGGATAGTGGGGGCCGGGTTCCCTCACCCGCTGCCCCCACTCCAGCACCCGGAACAGCCGGATGGCCACGGGGGTGCCGAGCAGCGTGGCGAAGAGCCCGATCGCCGCGGCCACGAGGATCGCGGTCACTCCTCATCACCTCGAAGCGCCTCCGCAAGACGCTCCAATCCGGCCCGGCGCGACGCCTTCACCAGCAGGACGTCCCCGGCCTGGGTCGAGGACCGCACTGCGGCCAGGGCTTCCTCCACCGTTTCGCAGGCCGTCACCCGCTCCGGTTCCACTCCTTCCCGGACCGCACCGACCGAGATCCGGCGCGCGGGTGTTCCCACCGTGATCAGCCGCTCGATCCCGAGGCGGGCCACCAGCTCACCGATGCGCTCGTGCTCCTCCTCGGAGATCCCTCCGAGCTCCGCCATCTCTCCGAGCACCGCGATGCATCGCCCCTCTCCGGCCATCCACCGGGCCGCCTTCAGGGCCGCGCCCATCGAGGCGGGATTGGCGTTGTACGCGTCGTTGATGACCCGAACGCCGTCGGCGGTGTGGAAGACCTCCATCCGCCACGGCGAGATCCTCGCTTCCTTCAGCGCCGCCGCGCATTCGCCGGCGGAGAGCCCCAGCGCCACCGCGCCTCCACAGGCTGCGAGGGCGTTCCACGCCATGTGCTCCCCGGGGACGGCAAGCTCCACCCGTTCGCTTCCCTCCGGTGTCCGGAGGGTGAACGACGCTCTCCCCTCGGCATCGAGCGAAAGCTCCTCGCCCCGCACGGCCGAGTCTGCCGATGTGCCGTACAGAAGGGTCCGGGCCTTGGTCCGCCGGGCGAAGTCGCGGACGTGGGGATCGTCCGCGTTCAACACGGCCGTTCCGTCCTGCGGGAGCGCCTCGACCAGCTCGGCCTTCGCTTCGGCGACCCCCTCGAGGGAGCCGAACATCTCCAGGTGGGCCGGTCCGACGTTCGTGACGACCCCGACGTGTGGGCGGGCCACCCTGGCGAGCAGGGAGATGTGGCCTCGACCTCGGCTTCCCATCTCGCACACCACGACCTCGGTGTCCTCTGGCGAGGCGGCCAGGAGGGTCAGCGGCACCCCGACCTCCGTGTTGAACGATCTGGGGCTCGCGGTCACCCGGTAGCGGAGGGCGAGCACCGCCGCGGTGAGGTCCTTGACGGAGGTCTTCCCCGTCGAGCCGGTGATGGCGAGGACCCGGGCACTCATCTGTTCGCGTTCGTCGGCCGCAAGGTCCATCAGGGCTCGGCCCGTGTCGCCTACAACGATCACCGGGCCGCCGTAGTTGATCCCTCGGGCAACCAGCGCGCCGGCAGCGCCGCGCTCGAACGCTTCTGCCACGAAGTCATGGCCGTCCGCGCGCTGCCCGACGAGAGCGACGTAGAGGTCGTTGGATCGGACATCCCTGCTATCGGTGACGGCGCCGCCGATCATGCGATCCTCGCCGATGAGCCGCCCGCCCACGGCCTCGGCAACCGAGGAAAGGGGGCGCTCCTTCACGGGCGATCGCTCCCCCATCCGAGCCGCCGCAGCTCTTCTGCCGCCACGACCCGGTCGTCGAACGGAACAACCCGGTCCGCGAACTCCTGTCCCGTCTCATGACCCTTGCCCGCGATCACAACGACATCCGCGGGCTGAGCGGCCTCGAGCGCCAGCCGGATCGCGCGGCGGCGGTCGGGTTCGATGATGTAGGACCCGCCTCCTCGGCGGGCGCCGCGTTCCATCTCCGCGATGATCGACCCGGGATCCTCGGACCGGGGGTTGTCGCTGGTGAGCACGCTCAGGTCGGCCAGCCTCGTGGCGGCCTCGCCCATGAGCGGCCGCTTCCCCCGGTCCCGGTCTCCACCGCAGCCGAGAGTGACGATGAGCTTGCCTTGGGCCAGCGGCCGGGCGGCTCCCAGGACATTCTCCACGCTGTCGGGCGTGTGCGCGTAGTCCACCAAGACCTGGAACGGCTGCCCCGCGTCCACCGGCTCAAGCCGCCCGGGCACTCCGTGGATCCTGCCGATGCCCCGGACGGCGGCGTCATCATCGATGCCCACCTGACGGGCGACCGCCAGTGCCGCGAGGCAGTTGTGCACGTTGAACGCGCCTCGAAGGCGAGAGCGGACCTGCCTTCCGTCAACCCGGAACGCCACTCCGTCAGCCCGCGTCTCGATGTCCGTGGCCAGCAGTTCGGCGCCGGGCTCCACCCCGTAGGTGATCGTCGGGAGATCGTCGCGCAGAAGCGTTCGTCCTTCGGGAGAGTCGCTGTTGACCGCGGCCCGGTCCGCCATGTCCGGGGTAAACAGCCGGGCCTTGGCCTGGAAGTACGCATCGAGGGTGCCGTGGTAGTCCAGGTGGTCCTGCGACAGGTTGGTGAACACCGCGCAGGTGAAACGGGCGCCAGCCACGCGGTCCTGGTCGAGTCCGTGGGAGGAGACCTCCATGGCCACGGCCTGGATACCGTCGTCGACCATGCCGGCGAGGAGCCGGTGGAGGTCCGGGGCCTCGGGGGTGGTCCGATCGAGCGGTATCGTTCGGCCGTCCAGTCGCAATCCGGTGGTGCCGACCACTCCCGGAGTGAGGCTCGCGGCACGGAAGACCTGCTCCAGCAGGTATGTCGTGGTGGTCTTCCCATTGGTGCCGGTGATGCCGACCAGGGTGAGCTTCTCCGCCGGATGCCCGTAGAACTCCGCCGCGATCGGTCCCATCGCGCTGCGGACCGAAGGGACGAACACTTGGGTCACTCCTTCGGGAAGGTCAAGCCACCGCTCCACCAGGACGGCCACGGCCCCACGGGAAACCGCGTCGGCCGCGAAGCCATGTCCGTCGTGGGATCGGCCCGGGACACAGAAGAACAACGCGTCCGGGGTGACATCGTCGGCGCGATACGCGATGTTCGCGACAGGGATCGTTTCCCGTCCACGGACTTCCGAAGGGAAGATCGCGGTGAGCAGATCGGACAACCTGCGAGGAGCGGATTCCAAGGAGTTTCGCCTCGTCGACGCGGTCCGGGTGGACCGGGGCGATTCTACCAGGGCGCTCACGGCCGTTGTGCCGACGGTGGAGGCGGAAGCGGATGAGAGGAGGGAACGCGTTGCTGGGTGAGCGCGAACCGGGTCACTTCCTGGAACAGCGGAGCGGCCGCGATGCTTCCGTACACCGTCTTCGGTTCATCCAGGATGGCCGCCACCACGAGCCGGGGTGCCGCCGCGGGGGCGAAGCCGACGAACGATGCGACGTATTCGTCGCCGTACCCGCGAGCGTTCTCGAGCGGCTTCCGCGCCGTTCCCGTCTTCCCCGCGACCCAGTACCCGGGGATCTGGGCTTCCGCCCCGGTCCCCGCCTCGACGGCGTAGGAGAGCATCGAGGTGATCGTTCGCGCCGTTGCCGCCGACACCACCCGCCGCCGATCCGGCGGCGGGGCCGGCTGGACCTCCCCCTCGGCGTCGACGACGCCCCGCACCAACCTCGGGGGGACCCACAGGCCCCCGTTTGCGATCGTGGCGTAGACGGCGGCGATCTGAAGCGGCGTCACCGCGATCCCCTGTCCGATCGGTATCGTTCCGATGCCCGTCTCCCACCATTCGTCGGTGGGTGGCAGGATCCCTTCGCCCTCCCCCGGGAACCCGACCCCCGTCCGCCGCCCGAACCCGAACCGCTTGAGGTAGGTGTTCAGGCGCTTCTTTCCCACGCGCTGGGCGACCTGGATCGCTCCGACGTTGCTGGAGAACGCCACGATGTCGGCGAGCGTCATGCGCATGGGGGGATGCGGGTGGGCGTCGTGGAACACCTTCGGTCCGACCCGGCGGTGATCGGGCACCCGGAAGATCTCCCGGGTGCTCACGATCCCCTTCTCCAGAGCCACCGCGGCGGTGATGACCTTGTTGACCGACCCCGGCTCATAGACGTCGGTGATCGCCCGGTTCCGGAGGGCGTCAGCGGGGGCATCCGCGGCGACATTCGCATCGAACAACGGATGCGTGGTCATGGCCAGGATCTCGCCGGTGGCCGGATCCATGACGATGACGCTCCCGCCGCGAGCATCGTTCTTCTTCACCGCGCGGGCCAGCGCCCGCTGGGCGCGGTACTGGATGTCTCGGTCGATCGTGAGAACCAAGTCGCCGCCCGGAACTGGGGGCACATGCCGGCTCTCCCCCTGGGGGATGAGATGGCCCGCCGGATCCTTCTCCACGACCAGCTCCCCGGCGCGCCCGGCCAGGATCCTTTCGTATTGGAGCTCCAATCCGGCGAGCCCCGTTCCATCGAGCCCGACGAATCCGACGACATGTGAGGCCAGATCCCCCGAGGGGTACCACCTTCGACTCTCTTCGAGGAGCCCGATCCCCGGGAGCCGAAGCCGCTCGATCCTCTCGGCCACGTCCGGCGCAACGCGTCGAGCCAGGTACACGAATGTTCCGTCCCGCTGGAGCGTCCGCCACAGGTCCATCGAAGGGACGTCCAGCATCGGCGCCAGCGCGGTCGCGGTGGAGGAGGCGTTGGAGACGAACTCCGGGTTGGCGTAGACGCCTTTGGCCGGAAGCGACATGGCTAGCTCGTTGCCGTCGCGGTCGTAGATGCTCCCTCGGCTGGCGGGGAGGACGACGTGCCGTATCCGTTGGTCGCGCCCGAGCGCGACGTAGCCGGGTGCGTCTCGGAGCTGGAGGACGAACAGCCGTGCCGCCACCGCGGCGAAGCCCAGAGCGAACGCGACGAACACCGCAGCCAGGCGAAGGGCCGGTGGCCGGGCCGCGATCCGGTGGCTCACCCTTCCCCTCCGGGAACCCCCTTCAACGCCAGAGCGGGGCCGGTCTCTTCGGCCGGCTCTTGGGGACGCGCGGTGACCGCGGGGAGGCGAAGGATTTCCACCTCCTCGGGCAAGACGAGCCCGGCCTTCCGCGCCGCCGCGACGATCCGATCCGGCGCCGACAGCTCGGCCACTTCCAGGCGAAGCCTGCCGTAGCTGGCCTCGAGGCGCTCGGCCTCCGCGGAAAGATCGGCGATCCGGAAAGAGTCCTGGGCCACGAAGGCCTGGGCGCTCACTAGCCCGACGACGGTCGCCGCCATCATCACCAGGGAGAAAAGGAGGAATGGGACCCGCCGCCGGTGACGGACGGGCCGCGGTGCGGCCTTGCGCGCCGGGGACACAGGGACGGCCAGGCCACGCCCCGGCGACGGCCCTTGGTACGTGAGTCGGCGAGCGGGAACGGCCATCAGGCGGCTTCCCGCTCCGCGGCCCGGAGCTTCGCCCCCCGAGCCCTGGGGTTGCGGGCCATCTCCGCCGTGCCCGGACGAACGGGTTTCTTCGTGAGCGAACGGAGACGCGGTTCCCCGGCGACGAACCGTTTCACGATCCGGTCCTCGAGCGAGTGGTAGGAGATCACGATCAGGCGACCACCGGGAGCGAGGAGCTCCACCGTCTGGGGAAGGGAGACAGCGAGCTCCTCGAGCTCCCGGTTGACCTCGATCCGGATGGCCTGGAAGGTGCGGCGGGCCGGGTGGGCCCCCCCGCGCCGCTTCGGAACGGCAGATGCAACGATCGCCGCAAGCTCGGTGGTGGTCTCGAGCGACTTGCGCCCGCGAGCCCGGACGATCGCTCCGGCGATGCGGCGGGCGAACCGTTCCTCGCCGTAGTCGCG
>DASQUI010000154.1:0-4174 GCA_035641375.1 Actinomycetota bacterium | reverse complement strand
TCCAGCGCCAACGTGCGGATCGTGGGCAGCCGGGTGGCGGCCGCTTTCAGTGCGGCGATGCGCTCACGCAGGCCGGCGACCAGCTCCTCGGCCCGCCGTTCGGTCCCGGTGGCCCGGCCGACCCGCACGATGCCGCTCAGGATCCCGTCGATGTCGTGGGGGTCGAGAGAGATCACGTCCGCGGTGGTGCCCAGCTCGGCCAGCGCGTCCTCGACCTGTCCCGACGGCACCGCGCAGACCCGGCACAGGTCCTGCGCGAGGAGGAGGTCGGGCTCGATCCGCTGGATCAGCTCCTTGTCGAGCGTGTAGATCGGTTCCCGCGCATCCATGTGGGCCTGGACGGCGTCGTCGATCTCGGCTGCGCTCAGCGGGCGGTCCTGGGGCAACGCCGTCCCCACCACGACCGGCTTGGTCCGGGCCTCCTCGGGCTCGTCGCACTCGTAGGAGACCCCCTTCAGCTGCTCCCCCAGCCCGAGGGCGAACACGATCTCGGTAGCCGAGGGAAGCAGGGAGACGATCTTCACCCGCGGGGGAGCTGACCGAGGCGGAAGGGACTCTCCAACAGTCCCCGCAGGTCCGTGAGCGCCCGATCGGCCTCGGCCCCGTCGATGAAGCGATGATCGAACGAGAGCGACAGGGTAACCGCCGGCCGGGCCACGACCTCGCCGTCGACGACGAGGGCCCGCGGCTTGATCGTGCCGAGGGCCAGGATGGCCACCTCGGGGATGTTGATGATCGGGGTCCCGAAGTCCGAGCCGAACGTCCCCACGTTGGTGACCGTCACGGTCCCCCCGGTGAGCTGCTCCGGCGTGGCCCGTCGCGACCGGGCCGCCTCGACGAGCTCGACGATCTCCCGGGCCACGGTGACGATCCCCTTGGCCTGCACATCGCGCACCACCGGGACGACCAGCCCCTCGTCTGTGTCGGTGGCGATGCCGACGTGCTTCGAGCCCAGGAGGATAAGCTCGTCGGCGTCCTTGTCGTAGTGGGCGTTGAGCTTGGGGTGCTGCGCGCACAGCTCGGCGAAGGCCCGCACCATGACGGCCAGGGCGGTGACCTTCGTCCCGGCCTCCTCGGTCAGCTCCCGTCTCAGGGCCTCCACGTTGGTCGCGTCGGCGAGGTGGAACGTCGTGACGTGGGGAACCTCGGCCCACGAGCGGGCCATCTTCTGGGCGATCAGCCGGCGGACGCCCTTGATGGGAACGCGCGTTTCCGCGCCCGATCCGATCACCGGTGCCGCGGGTGCTGACGCCGCAGCGGGCGCCGTGTCCGCGGCACGCTGCACGTCGTCCCTGGTGACCCGACCCTCCGGACCCGTGCCCGGGACCGAGGAAAGATCGATCCCCAGCTCCTTGGCGAGCTTTCGGACGGGCGGTGCGGCCAGGACCTTGCCGGCAGCCTGCGGGCCCGCGGGTGCCTCGACGGTGGCCGCCGCCGCCTGCCTCGGCCCGGGCGGCTTCAGCTTCCGGCGACGAGACGACTTCCCTTCCTGGTCGACCCCGTACCCGACCAGCACGGCTTCGCGCTTCTTCGGCTCCTGGCCGCCTTCGGCGGGGGCGGCCTCCTCGCCCCCGACCACATCGAGCGTGATGAGCGGCTCGCCGACCTTCACCACATCGCCGTCGGCCCCGTAGGTCTTCACCACCGTGCCCGCCCACGGGGAGGGGATCTCGACGAGCGCCTTGGCCGTGTTCACGTCGACGATGGGTTGGTTGAGCTGAACGGAGTCGCCCTCGGCGACCTTCCATTCGACGATCTCGGCTTCCTCGAGCCCCTCGCCGAGGTCCGGCAGGTTGAACGTGCGCTCGGCCATCAGTGGGTGAGCACCGCGTCGAGGGCCAGCAGGATGCGGTCGACGTTGGGGAGGTAGTGCTCCTCGAGCGTGGCCGGCGGATAGGGCATGTCGTACCCGGTCACCCGCAGCGCCGGCGCCTCCAGGTGGTCGAAGCAGTCCTCCATGATACGGGCCACGACCTCGGCCCCGAACCCCGCCGTCATCGGGGCCTCGTGCACGACGACGGCCCGTCCGGTCTTCTGCACCGACGCGGCCAGCGTCTCGATGTCGAGCGGCACCAGCGACCGCAGGTCGAGCACTTCGACGTCGACACCGTCCTCGCCGGCGGCCTCGGCGGCGTCGAGGCACCGGGAGACCATGGCCCCCCAAGCGATCAGCGTGGCGTGCTGCCCTTCCTTCAGCACCCGGGCCTGTCCGATCGGGGCGCCCTCGGCGGCCAGATCGCCGGACTCCTTGGCCCAGTACCGGCTCTTCGGCTCGAAGAAGATCACCGGATCGGGATCCTGCACCGATCTGACCAGCAGGTTGTAGGCATCCAGGGCGGACGACGGAACCACGACCTTCAACCCCGACGTGTGCGCGTAGTACGTCTCCGGGCTCTCCGAGTGATGCTCGGCGGCACCGATCCCCCCGCCGAAAGGGATTCGCATGACCATCGGCACACCCGTCGTGCCCTTCGAGCGGTACCGGTACTTGGCGATGTGCGAGATGACCTGGTCCAGGGCCGGATACGAGAACGCGTCGAACTGCATCTCGCAGACCGGCTTCCACCCGGCCTGGGTGAGGCCGAGCGAGACCCCGGCGATGGCCGCTTCGGCCAGGGGCGTATCGAACACGCGCTGCTCGCCGAACTCCGCCTGGAGACCGTCGGTGATGCGGAAGACGCCGCCCAGCTTGCCGATGTCCTCGCCGAGGATCAGCACTCGGTCATCGCCGGCCAACGAGTCCCGCAGCGCCCGGTTCAGCGCCTGGGCCATCGTCACGTCAGCCATCGCGGTCCTCCTCGGCGAGCCGGAGAACCTCGTCGCGCTGCCGGACCAGGACGGGTGGCAGCTCGGCGAAGATCCACCTGAACAGATCCTCGACGTCGCGGGGCGGGGCGCCCTGGATGCCGGCCCGCACCGTGGCGGCCAGGTCCTTCCCCTCCGCCTCGGCCTCGAGGAACACCGACTGGTCGGCGATCCCCGCCGTCTCCAGAAACATCCGGAACCGCTCGATGGGATCGAGCTGCTGCCACGCCTCGACGTCCTCCTTGGTGCGGTATCGGGTGGCGTCGTCGGCGGTGGAGTGTGGCCCGATCCGGTAGGTGACGGCCTCGATGAGCGTGGGCTGGTGCTCGGCGCGAGCCCGCTCCACGGCCTCGCGGGTCACCCGGTACACGGCGAGGACATCGTTCCCGTCGACGCGCACGCCGGGGAAGCCGTACCCCTCCGCTTTCCGGTAGATCTGCCCGGCGGTCTGCTTCTCCAGCGGCACGGAGATGGCCCAGTGGTTGTTCTGACAGAAGAAGACGATCGGCGCCCCGAACACCCCGGCCACGTTCATGGCCTCGTGCACGTCGCCCTGAGAGGTGGCTCCGTCGCCGAAGTACGTGATCGTAACGACGTCCTTCCCGTCGAGCTTCGTACCCAGCGCGTGCCCGGTTCCGTGCAGCGGCTGGCTGCCCACCGGGACGGAGAACATGCCGAAGCCGGACCCAACCGGATCGTTGACGCCGCCGTGCCACGTCCCTCGGTGGAACTTCATGTACTCGACCATGTCGAGGCCACGGCTGATGGCCACCCCGACCTCCCGGTAGGAGGGGTAGACCATGTCTCGCTCGCCGAGGGCATAGGCGCTCCCGATCTGGGCCGCCTCCTGGCCGATGGCCGGTGGATACACGGCCAGTTCGCCCTGCCGCTGCAGCGCCGTACATTCGAGATCGACGTTGCGGGCCAGGACCATGTACCGGAAGAGCTGCCGCAGGTCCTCGTCCTTCAGGTCGAGGCCCCTGCGGTCCTCCTCGTCGACGCGGCCATCGGGGGCCAGGATCCGTACGGTTTCGTCCGCCACCTTCGCTCCTTCGTGGCTCGTCGCGGACAGGATAGCCGAGCGAGGGGGGGCCTACCGCGTGGGCGGTCGCTCCCGGCCTTCGCCGGGCACGAACCACTGACGGAGGCGGCCGAGCGAGGAGATCCGGTTCTCCGCAAGGCGCTCCGCCGCCTTGACGGGGGGGATGCCCTGTTCCTGGGAGATCCGGAACACCTCACGAAGCGTGCGGTAGATGCCCTCAACGCGCTTCATGGCCCGCTCCCGGTCGTACCCCAGGAGCTCGTCGGCCACGTTGATCAGCCCGCCCGAGTTGATCACGAAGTCGGGAGCGTACAGGATCCCCATCTC
>DASQUI010000153.1:0-3881 GCA_035641375.1 Actinomycetota bacterium | reverse complement strand
CGGTGATCGTGGCCCTCTCGGCCGTGGCGTTCTTCACCCTACCGGCCGCCGTCCCGGTGTTCGTCCTGGCGGCGCTCATCACGGCCGTCTCCGCCGTGCTCCGCCCCGCCCAGTGGGCGTTGATCCCGCTGTTGGCACGGTCGCCGGAGCAGCTGGCCGCGTCAAACGCGGCGTCCAGCCTGCTCGAGGCGATCGGGACGTTCGCCGGACCGGCGCTCGGGGCGGCGCTGCTGTTCACGGGGAGCGCCGGACTCGTGTTCGCCGTGACCGCGGTGCTGTTCGCATGGTCGGCGCTCCTCACCACCCGCATCACCGGAGACGTCACCTCCAAGATCCGGCGCCGTCCCGAGCGGCGGCGGCCGTGGCGCGTGGCCGCCGAGGGCCTCCGGGTCGTCGCCTCCGAGCCGAACCCCCGGCTGCTCGTCGGTCTCTTCGCGGCGCAGACGTTCGTCCGCGGCGCCCTCAACGTCCTGCTGGTCGTGGTGGCCGTCGAGTTCGTCGGCATGGGCGATGCCGGCGTGGGTTGGCTCAACTCCGCGTTCGGAGTCGGTGGGCTCGTCGGAGGCATGGCCGCCCTGGCGCTGGTGCGCCGGCGGCGCCTGGCGGTCCCGTTCGGGCTGGGGCTGGTGCTGTGGGGCGTCCCCATCGCCGTCGTCGCCCTCGTCCCCCACCCAGCCGCGGCGCTGGTCCTGCTGGCCCTGCCGGGGATCGGCAACGCCTTCGCCGACGTCGCCGGCTTCACGCTGATCCAGCGGATCACCCGGGACGAGGTCCTGGCCCGGGTGTTCGGGGCGCTCGAAGGGGTCGTGACGCTGACCCTCGGTCTCGGGTTCCTGGCCGCACCGCTGCTGCTCGCCGCCCTCGGAACCCGCGGGGCGCTGGTGGTCGTGGGAGCCATCCTGCCCGCGCTGGTCCTGGCGTCACGCCGGGCCCTGCGCCGGCTCGACGAGGAGAGCACCGTCCCGGAGCGGGAGCTGCAGCTGCTGACGGGGCTCCCCCTGTTCGCACCGCTGCCGATCGTGACCGTCGAGCACCTGGCCAAACGGCTCGAGCCGCTCCGCCTCACCGACGGCCAGGACGTCTTCCGGCAGGGCGACCGGGGTGACCGGTTCTATGTGATCGTCGAGGGGGCCGTCGAGGTCGCGCGGGACGGTTCGGTCGCCGCCGTCCTCGGGCCCGGCGAGTACTTCGGCGAGATCGCGCTCCTGCGCGACGTCCCCCGCACGGCCACGTGCCGAACGGTCGGGGACGTGGAGCTGCTGTCCCTCGATCGCGAGGAGTTCATCGCCGCGGTGACCGGTCACACGCAGTCCCACGGCGAAGCCCATGCCGTGATGCGCTCCCGCCTGGAGGGTCTCGGGCACGACGCCTGATCCGCGCCACCTCACCCCCGCCGGCACCTCCACATGCACGGTCGACGGTGAGCCGCCCGCCCATCCGGGCGCCCCGAGCCCGACCTCGCCTAACGGCTCCAGGTGTGGTAGGTCTTGTATCGCTGCACGGACCTGCAGGGGGGAGCGAGTGGCGCAGATCGCGCTCGATGGCGTGTACAAGGTCTATCCCGACGGGACCGAGGCCGTGCGGGACTTCACCCTCGACGTGGGCGACGGCGAGTTCATGGTCTTCGTCGGCCCCTCAGGCTGCGGCAAGACCACCGCGCTCCGCATGGTGGCCGGCCTCGAGGACATCTCCAAGGGCACCGTTCGCATCGGCGACCGGGTCGTGAACGATGTCTCGTCGAAGGATCGCGACGTCGCCATGGTCTTCCAGAACTACGCCCTGTACCCGCACATGACCGTGGCCGAGAACATGGGCTTCGGCCTGAAGCTCCAGAAGGTGCCGAAGGGCGAGATCGCACGGCGCGTCTCACAGGCGGCCCGGATCCTCGGGCTCGAAGAGTTCCTGAAGCGGAAGCCAAGGGCGCTCTCCGGCGGTCAGCGCCAGCGGGTGGCCATGGGGCGGGCCATCGTCCGGGAGCCTCGCGCCTTCCTCATGGACGAGCCGCTGTCGAACCTCGACGCGAAGCTCCGCGTGCAGATGCGCGCGGAGATCGCCCGGCTCCAGAACGACCTCGGCGTGACCACGATCTACGTGACGCACGACCAGGTCGAGGCGATGACCATGGGCGATCGCGTCGCCGTGATGAAGAAGGGCCTCTTGCAGCAGGTCGACCGGCCGCAGACCCTCTACGACCGGCCGCTCAACCTGTTCGTGGCGGGATTCATCGGGTCGCCAGCGATGAACATGTTCGAGGCCGACCTGAGCCGGAGCGACGGCACCGCGTTCGTGGAGTTCGGAGGCCTGAAGCTCCGAGTGGACGAGGCGGCCCTCTCCACCCGGCCGGCACTCCGCGGGTACGAGGGACGGAAGGTCGTCATCGGCATCCGGCCCGAGGACATCGAGGACGCGAGCGTCGTCGGCGACGCACCCGAGGACACCCGGATCGGGGCCACCGTGGAGCTCCGAGAGGCGCTGGGCTCCGAGATCCTCATCCATTTCATCGTCGAGGCTCCCATCGTCCTGACCGAGGACACCAGGGAGCTGGCTCAGGACGTCGGGGCCGAGGCGCTCGAGGACCTCGAGGAACGGGCCAGGGAAGCGAAGACCAACGTCGTGGCTCAGTTGAGCCCGCGCACCGAGACCGAAGAAGGAAGGAGGATCGAGCTGGTCGTGGACACGGGCCGAATGCACTTCTTCGATCCCGAGACGGGGTTGGGGATCTACGAGTGATGGGGCCGATGGGTCCCAGGGGGTGGTGCGAATGAGGAAGCGTCGCTGGAGATCGTTGCTCGCCGTCGTGGCGGCCGTCGCCTTGACCGCGGCAGCCTGCCAGGGCGAGGAGGAGCAGCCCACGGAGGAAGACGGCGCCCAGGACTTTACGGGTCAGAGCCTCGAGGTCGCCGCGGTGTGGACGAGCCCCGAACAGGAACGGTTCACGATGGTGCTCGACGCCTTCGCCGAGCAGACCGGGGCGGAGGTATCGTTCACCTCCACCGGTGACGACATCGCCGCCGTCCTCGGACCGCGGATCGAAGGAGGCGACCCGCCGGACGTGGCCGTCCTGCCGCAGCCTGGGCTGGTCCAGGACTACGTCGGTCAGGACGCGCTGATACCGATCGACGACGCCGCCGGCGACGAGATCGACGCGAACTTCCCGCCGGGCGCTCGCCAGGTGGGCACGGTGGATGACACCCTCTACGCCGTATGGTTCAAGGCGGCCCAGAAGTCGACGCTCTGGTACAACGTCAACGTCCTCAACGACGCCGGCGTGCAGCCTCCCACCACGTGGGAGGAGGTCCAGACCGCCGCCGGGACGATCTCCGACTTCGGCGTGACCCCGTACTCGGTGGGGGCTGCCGACGGCTGGACGCTGTCGGACCTGTTCGAGAACATCTACCTGACCACCGCGGGCGTCGACATGTACGACCAGCTCACCCGGCACGAGATCCCGTGGACCGACGAGTCGGTGAAGACCGCACTCACCCGGATGGGCGAGGTCGTGACCCAGGACGACCTGATCGCCGGAGGAGTCTCCGGGGCGCTGCAGACCGACTTCAACACGTCGGTGACCCAGATGTTCAAGGACCCTCCCGATGGAGCGATGACGTTCGAGGGTAGCTTCGTGGGCGGGATCGTCACCGGCGAAACGGAAGCCCAGCTCGGCACCGACGCCGACTTCGTCACCTTCCCGTCGATCGACGGCAGTCCGCCCGGGGTGGTGGGTGGCGGCGACCTGGCCGTCCTCATGAAGGACACCGAGGCCGGAAAGGCCCTCATCGAGTTCCTGGCCACGCCGGAGGCCGGCGAGATCTGGGGCGCGGAGGGCGGCTTCATCTCCCCCAGTCCCAAGGTGGATCCGGCGAACTTCCCGGACGACACGG
>DASQUI010000152.1:0-2090 GCA_035641375.1 Actinomycetota bacterium | reverse complement strand
ACCGCTCCGGGAAGGCCACCAGGAAGGGCAGGTTCACCGCGGCCCACGCGACCGCGGCCCACGCCGCCAGCCGGACGGCGCCGGCGCGCCGCCCGTCGCGGAGCCGTGACAGCGCGAACGGCACGACCAGCAGGGCCGGGTAGAGCTTGGCCGCCGCTCCGAGCCCGAGCAGCACCCCGGCGGCCCGATCCCGCTCCCGCAGGAAGGCCAGCATCCCCGCCGTGGCCAGAGCGACGGCGATGAGGTCCCAGTTCATGAAGGCGTACAGGCCCAGGGTGGGAGCGGTGGCGAAGAACAGCGCCCGCGGCCCGGCCATCCGGTACAGGGCCCATGCAGCGACGAGCGCCCCGGCCGTGAGCAGGGCCGCCGTCCAGGCGAAGAACCCCGCGTAGGAGCGGGCGGGGAGCCCGCCGACCCACATCGCCATCCCGGTGAGCACGGGGTACTCGTTGTCGGCCTCGACGTAGGGGACCTGCCCGCCGTCGATGCCCCGCCCCGAGTACAGCGGCACGACGTCCGAATAGCACAGGCGCCGGTACTGACGCTCGTCGCCCCACTCGCCCGAGGCGCACGGCAGCTTCAGCAGGAAGCCCGCCGTGACCGTGAGGACGGTGGCGGCGAGGACGACGGCGAGGCCCGGGCGACGAGCCACGGAGCGATTATCCGGCATGCCCGTCCCATACACTCTGGGCGTGGGGAGGAGAGGGAAGGTGCTCGCCGGGTTGGCCATCGCCGTGCCCATCGTGGCCGCCGCCATCGCCGCCCTCAACGCTCCCCGCGAGGAGAGCAAGAAGTACCACTTCCCCCGGGTCGAGATCGAGGCCACCATCGAGCCCGACGGCGATCTCCGCCTCGTGGAAGAGCGAACCTTCGACTTCACCGGCCCGTTCTCCTTCGCGTACTTCACCATCGAGCCGACCCACGCCCCGCCGGAGCGGATCCAGGCCTTCACGGTCACCGAAGGCGGCCGGGAGCTCAACGTGGTTCCGTCGGTCGAGAACGGCGGGTACAAGGCGCAGTGGTTCTTCGACGCCCGCGACGAGCGGCGCACGTTCACGATCGGGTACGAGGTCAACTGCGCCGTCGACGTGTACGGCGACGCCGCCCACCTCCTGTGGCAGTTCGTGGGGAAGGGCTGGACGGAGCGCACGGACCTCGCTCGCGTCACCGTGCACCTCCCCGAGGTCGCCAAGAAGCCGGTGGATCGTCCGAAGACGGTCTGCCCCGAGATCCACGACGAGCCGAAGTACGCGGGGCGGCCGTTGACGAGGGGCGAGGCCCGCGTATGGGGACACGGTCCCTTCAGCGGCACCGTTCGATTCCTCGACCCGCAGACCGTGCGGTTCGAGGTGCGCGACCTTCCGCCGGCGACGTTCATCGAGGGGTCGATCCTGCTGCCTGCCGATGCCGTGCCGCTGGGCTACCAGCATCAGACCCCGCTCCGCGCCGCCATCCTCGAGGAGGAGCAGCGCCTGGCCGACGAGACGAACGCCCTCCGCCGCCGGCACCGGTTCGAGACCGGGCTCACCTCCGTCCTCTACTGGCTGGCCCCGCTCCTGGTCATCTGGCTCCTGGTCGTCTCCCGGCGACGCGACCGGGTGCCCGGCGTGCCACGGATGCTCGAGGAGCCACCCGAGGACCGCCACCCCGCCGAGCTGGCCGTGCTGTGGTCGGCGTACCGGAAGCGGCTCTCGCCGAAGAACGCGTACCGCGCCCAGCTGCTGCAGCTGGCCCGGACGGGAGCGGTGACGCTGATGCCGGTGGGGACCGTCTCCGACCCGAGCGACCTCCGTCTGGGATACGGCTCGAGCACCGACGTGCAGATCGATCAGGCGTTCCGCTCGTTCCTGTTCGACGGGGCGCAACGCGACGGCGACGGACCGCTGCTGCGCGACATCCGTCCCAAAGGAGGCCGTCGCGTCCGCTTGCAGGAATGGTGGAAGGCGGTCGGCAAGAAGACGCGGGCCACGATCGAGCGGATGGTGAAGGGACGGAACCGCCTGGAGGCATGGGCCATCGGGCTCGTGGGGTGGGGCGCCGCCGCGTACGGGCTGTGGCGGTGGAACGGCTTCGAGTTCGAGACGCTGCAG
>DASQUI010000151.1:0-3973 GCA_035641375.1 Actinomycetota bacterium | reverse complement strand
ACCCGCCCGGCGAGTCGAAGACGATGGCCCGGCCACCGCCGCGACGTCCGGGCAGGGGTTCCAGCGGCCCCGACAGCACCCGCCCCTCACCGGCGTCGCGCAGCAGCTCGGTGACCACGCCCTCGAACCGCTCGGCCCGCTGGCTCGCGGTTTGGGCCGCCTCCTCCAGCCGTTGGGCCCGAGCCGTCGTGGCCACGGCCCAGCCGAACGCCCCCACCGCCATCGCCGCAGCGACGAGGGCGGCCGCGATCGGACCGCGACTGCGCGTCGAGCGCTCCGAGACCGCGGCGATCGAGCGGACGATGCGCTCGCGGAGCAGCGGCGGCGGTGAAGCCGGCGGGAGGGCGTGGCCGACCAGCGCCGCCCCCTCCGCCAGCTCCGCCACCTCCTTGCGGCAGCCGGCGCACCACCGCAGGTGCGCCTCGACCGCACGCCGGTCCTCGTCCGGCAACGTCCCCAGGGCGTGGTCCGCGAGGTGCTGACGGACGTCCGGGCAGTCCATCACGACACCTCCGGCTTCTGGGCCCGGCGAAGCTTGATCAACGTGGTGCGGATACGCGTCTTGACGGTGCCGAGGGGAACGCCGTCGGCCTCGGCGATCTCGCGGGCCGTCAGGCCCCGGAAGTAGGTCAGGCGGAGGAGCCGTTGCTCGGCGGCGGACAGCGTGCCCAGCGCGCCGCGGGCCACGACCCGATCGACCGTGGCCTCCTCGTCGACGACGAGCGGCTGGGGGGCCTCCTCCAGCGGGATGGAGGAGCGCTGCGGGCGAGCAGCGTCGCGGCGGATGCGGTCGACGGCGGTGTTGTGGGCGATGGCCATGAGCCACGTGGACAGCCGGCCCCGGGCCGGGTCGTACCCGGCGGCCTTGCGCCACGCCGCCAGGAATACCTCCTGGGTGAGGTCCTCGGCGTTCTCCCTGGTGCCGAGCATGCGCAAGCCCAGGGTGTAGATCGGTCCGGCGAACCGGTCGTAGACGATCCGCACCGCCGACTCGTCACCCGTGGCGAGCCGCTGCATCAGGTCGCGTTCCTCATGAGGGGTCAGGGCCCGACGATCGTTCATGGACCGCCCTCCCGTGCAGTTGTACGGGGCCGATGTGCGTGGGGATTCGTCTCGGTGTCTCTCGGCATCATGACCGAGCAGCCGCTACTCCGTCGGGCCGATGCTCAGGCGGCACACGCCACGCTCGGCGAAGGGCTTGAACTCCTTCAGGGCGGAGGCCGGCTTCAACCCTCCCAGCATCCCCTCAACCAGCCCGCGGTGCAGGGTGCACACCAGGTCGCGGTGGTCGGAGGCCAGCTCCCGGAAGGGGCAGTCGCGGAGGGTGACCTCGACGACGCCCCGCCCTCGCCGGAACCGGGGATCGAACCCGGCGGCGGCCATGGCCTCCTGGAGCAGGGCCAGGTTGCGCCCCGCCGGGAGCTTCGCCCCCGGCTTCGGTCCTCCCTGGGAGACGAGATAGGCTCCCCACTCCCGGGCCAGCTCGTGGGCCCGGCCGATCTCGCGCTTGCCTCGTAGCAGCCCGGCCAGCATCTCGGCCAGGAGGCGGTAGTCGCGCCCCTCGTCCCCCTCCGGTGCCCGGGCCTGGTACTGGGTCTGGGGCCGCCCCACCTTGGCCGTCTTCCGGACCTGCCGGGCGACCAGACCAGCCTCCTCGAGCCGCCGGAGATGCGGCCGAAGCGTGTTGGGGTGGAGCGAGAGCCGCCGGGACATCTCCTGGACGGAGACGGGACGCCCCGACAGCTTGAGATGGCGGTACAGTCGAAAGCGGGTGTCGTCGGCGAGAGCCTTGTGGACGTCGATCGCCTTCGTCTCGGCCATCAGATTTCCCCGGTGAACACGGTCGGAATCAGGATAATATGAAGGGGACGGCGAGGAGGGACCTACCAGGATGATCACCGAGGAGAAGGTTCGCCAGGCGCTGCGAGGCGTCCTCGACCCCGAGATCGGCAAGCCGATCGAGGACCTTGGCATGCTGAAGGGCATCGAGATCGACGGGGGCACCGTCACCGTCGACGTCCTCCTCACCATCGCCGGCTGCCCCCTGAAGGACCGGATCGAGCGCGACGTGGCCGGGGCGCTGGCCCCGCTGGAGGGCATCCAGGACGTACGGGTGCGCCTCGGTGAGATGACCGGCGACCAGCGCCAGGACATGGTCACGGGCCTCCGCGGCGAGAAGCCGCAGATCCCAGCGGTGTTCACGGACGGCACCACCGAGATCATCGCCGTCGCCTCCGGGAAGGGTGGCGTCGGCAAGTCCAGCGTGACCGTGAACATCGCCGCGGCCCTGTCCGCCGAGGGGCACCGCGTGGGCATCCTCGACGCCGACGTGTGGGGGTTCTCGGTCCCCCGCATGATGGGCGTGGCCGGCGGCAAGCCGGTCGGGTTCAACGAGATGATCCTGCCGCTGGAGAGCCACGGCGTGAAGATCATCTCGATGGGGTTCTTCGTCGACGACGAGACCCCGGTGATCTGGCGCGGTCCGATGCTCCACAAGGCTGTGCAGCAGTTCCTCGGCGACGTGTACTGGGGCGATCTCGACTACCTGTTCGTCGACATGCCGCCGGGCACCGGGGACGTCTCCCTGTCGCTGGCGTCGTTCCTGCCCGGGGCGTCGATGCTCGTCGTCACCACGCCGCAGGACGCGGCCCGCAAGGTGGCCGAGCGAGCCGGGCGGATGGCCCAGCACCCCAACGTCAACATGAAGCTCGTCGGGGTGATCGAGAACATGGCCGGGTTCGTCTGCCCGCACTGCGGAGAGATCACCGACGTGTTCGGGAGGGGCGGCGGCGCCCAGACCGCCGGCGTGCTCGGCGCGCCGTTCCTCGGAGAGATCCCCATGCAGGTCTCCCTCCGAGAGGGATCGGACACGGGGATGCCGATCGTGGTCAGCGAGCCCGACTCCCCCGCCGGAGCCGCGTTCCGCGACGTGGCCGGGGAGATCGCCAAGCGGACCGCTACCCAGGTGAGGAAGTCCCTGCCGCTGAGCGTCGCACCGCGCGGCTGATCGCCGCCCGGTCGCGCGACGAGCGCGCTACCCAGCAGGTGCCGCCGGCGGCGTGAACGTGGTGGTGGGCGGCTCGGCGTCGTCGGTTCCCGGAACGGTCTCCCGCGCCGGTCGTCGCGAGTAGCGATACAGCGTCCACAGCGACAGCACGATCGCCGCGATAGACGTCCACTGGCTGCCGGTGAGCCCGAACCACGTCTTGTCGACGCGCAGGAAGTCGGTGATGACGCGTCCGGCCCCGTACCAGATGGCGAACGACATGATGAGCACGCCCTCGCGCCGCGGCTTCTTGTTCAGCCAGAACAGGAACAGGAACAGCCCGATGGCGATCAACATGTCGTACAGGGCGGTCTGGTGGACGACCTCGCCGTAGGAGATGACCTGCTGGGTGTTGTCGGGCAGCGTCGTCGTGCAGGTCTGCCCCACGCCGTCCCCGAGACACGTGTACCCGGCCAGGTCCCCGCCCTGGTACTGGAAGCCCAGGAAGAACGAGGTCTTCTTCCCGATGTGGTCGCCGATGATGAGGTCGCCGATCCGCCCGAACGCGATCCCGAAGGCCAGCCCGAGCGCCGCCGAGTCCATGACCTGGAGGAACCGGTAGCCGTACCGGCGCATCACCGGGTACGCGGCCATCATCGCCCCGACGATGCCACCGATCAGGCTGATGCCCCCGCGCCAGATGGCCAGCATATCGGTGAACGATTCGAACTCGCTGAAGTGCCCGATCACGTAGAAGAGGCGGGCGCCCACGATGGCGCCCACCAAGGCCCACAGGAGGATGGTGCCCACGTGGTCCTCGGACAGGCCTCGCTTCCGGCCCTCCCGGAGCATCCACCACGAGCCGGCCAGGTAGCCGACGGCGATCCCGATCCCGTGCGGCGAGACGCTGACCGGGCCCAGACGGAGGCGGTCCAGGATCGGCCAGCCGACCACGGCGAAGAGGTCCACGGCGAGGGAGTCTAGCCG
>DASQUI010000150.1:0-4055 GCA_035641375.1 Actinomycetota bacterium | reverse complement strand
GGCGGAGCTCGGGGTGATCATCCTCCTGTTCGCGGTGGGGCTGGAGACCAGCATCGGCGACCTGCGGCGGGTGGGCCGTTCCGCGCTGCAGGTCGGCTTTCTCGGTGTGGTCATCCCGTTCGCGGCCGGCGTCGGGCTGATGGCGCTGCTGGGATACGAGCGCGGGGACGTGTTGTTCATCGCGGCGGCGATGGTCGCCACGAGCGTCGGTGTCACCGCTCGAGTGTTGAAGGATCTGGACGCCGTGCGGACGAACTTCGCCCGGGTCGTGTTGGGAGCGGCCGTGGTCGACGACATCCTGGCCCTGCTCGTGCTGGCCGTCGTGGTCGGTCTGGCCGCCGGCGACGTCTCGTCGTTCCAGCTCGGGCTGACGCTGGCAGCCTCTGCCGTGTTCCTGCTGTTCGTCCTGCTGGCCGCACCGCCGCTCGTGCGCAAGATCTCCGACTTCGCGCACCTCCCGATCATCCCCGGCTCGCCGCTGGTGTTCGCGCTCCTGCTCACCCTGGGGCTGGCCGCGCTCTCCGAGACCATCGGTCTCGCCGCCATCATCGGGGCGTTCTTCGCCGGGCTCATCTTCGATTTCCGCAAGGAGGAGGTGGTCTCACAGATCGAGCCCGTCTACGAGTTCCTGGTCCCGTTCTTCTTCGCGGTCACGGGCAGCCGCCTGGACCCGGCGGTGTTCACCGACGGCGCCATCCTGGGCCTGGCCAGCATGGTGACGGTGCTGGCCATCGTCACCAAGATCGCCGGGGGGTACGCCGGGGCCCTGCAGCTCGGACGAGGAGACGCCCTCCTGGTCGGCGTGGGCATGGTGCCGCGGGGGGAGGTCGGCCTGATCGTGGCCTCGCTCGGCCTGAACCTCGGCGTGATCGGATCCGATCTGTACGGGGTGGTCCTGGCCATGACTGTCGTCACGACGATCCTCACGCCGCCCGTGTTCGGACCGATGGTGCGGCGTCGCCGCGCCGAGGCAGCTCGGCAGCCTCGGCGTCGCCGGCCCGAAGCCTAGGTGCGGAACATGAGCGGGCGAGCCAGGTAGACGAACGCCACCACCAGGTAGAAGGCGCCGACGATCAGCAGACCCAGGCGGAACGGGATGGGAAGCATGGCCGGGAGCAGCGCCCCGATCACCCAGGCCACCTGGAACAGAATCTCGTAGCGGACGAAGACGCGGCCGTGGGCCCCGCCGGGGGCATGCCGCTGCATCAGGCTCTGGAAGGCGAGCTGCCCGAACCGTGTGGCCAGCCCGGCCACCCCGGTGAACAGGGCCAGCGTTGGGAGGCCGAACGCCGTAAAGCCCAGGAGCGCCCCGATCCCGGCCGAGGACAGCGCCAGCAGCACGATGATCTCCTCGCGGAGCCCCCGAGGGAGGCGCGGAGCGAGGATGTCGCCGAGGTAGACGCCGGCCACCCCAGTGGCCAGCAGCACCCCGATCCAATACGTGGGGTTTTCGGCCTCGCGGAGGGCGAAGGCCACCAGGAAGAGCAGGAAGCCGTGGGCGGCGCGGAGCCCCGCGGTGCCGGCCGAGGCCGACGCCAGCTCGGCGAGGCGGCCCCGGGCCTCGACCTTGACGCCGGTCTCGGGGCGTTCTGGGGGCTGGTGGAGGAACAGGTTGAACAGCGCCGAGAGGCCATAGACGACGGACGCCAGATAGATGACCGCTGACGGCCCGCCCACCTGCAGGAGGAGGAAGCCCGGCAGCATGGCGATGACCACCCCGTAGACGGCCAGCCGTCCGAGCCGGGCGTTGGCCTGGACCAGCTCGTCGCGCGCGTACGCGGCGGTCAGCCCATTCTTGGTGATGGCGTGGATCCGCGACAGGATGAGGATCACGAACGTCGCCGGGAACAGGAGGAGTGAGCCCAGCCGCGAGGCGACGAACACCGCGGCCAGCGCCCGGCCCGCCGCGGCGATGAACGAGACCAGCCGGCGGAAGCCGCCCCGGTCCAGGAGCGGCACCATCAGCGGCGCCGCCAGGGCCAGGGGGGCCATGGTCAGGACCAGGTAGAGGGCCACCCTGACCTTGGCCTCACCGACCGGGAGTGAGAAGAAGATGGAGTCGGCCAGAGCGATGGCCACGAGCGCGTCGCCGGCGGCGCTGGTCATGTGGACGAGCGCGTAGTCGTCGAATGGGTCCTGGGACTCCCACACGCGTCGGAGCGGCCCGGTGGCCGCGTCCCACACAGAACGAGCGATCGGCCGCTTCATCGGCGCGAGGATACGGGTTCGTCGGCTCCAGGGGGACCGGGCTATAATCCGGCCCGCCCCGACCCTCGAGCCAGTACACCCGTGGAGGAAGCATGACCCTACTCGCGCAGGAAGGTGCCCCCATCACCGCGGTGTTCGGCAGCTTCGAGAACACGATGCTGGTGGTGATCCTGGGGATCTCTCTCCTCGCCCTGGTGGTGGCGTACGTGCTGCGGCGGGGCGTGCTCGCCGAGCCCGAGGGCACCGAGAAGATGCGCGAGATCGCCCGAGCCATCCAGGAGGGCAGCCGCGCGTACCTGAACCGCCAGTTCTCGACGCTGGCCTGGTTCCTGGTGATCCTGGCCGTGGGGCTCTTCTTCGCCCTCCCCACCCACGACGTCCTTGCACCCGACGGGGGCGTCGCCTATACGGAGCTGTCCATCCGGCTGGGACGATCGGTGGCCTTCGTCCTGGGGGCGGCGTTCTCGGCGGTGACCGGGTTCGCGGGGATGTGGCTGGCCGTGCGGGGGAACGTCCGCGTGGCCAACGCGGCTCGGGAGACCGGGCTGAAGCGGGCGCTGACCATCGCCTTCCGGACCGGGGGCGTCGCCGGGATGTTCACCGTCGGCCTGGGCCTCCTCGGCGCCGCGGCCATCCTGCTGATCTACAAGCAGGCAGCCACGTCGGTGCTGGTGGGGTTCGGCTTCGGGGGTGCGCTCCTGGCCATGTTCATGCGGGTCGGCGGAGGGATCTTCACCAAGGCGGCGGACGTCGGCGCCGACCTGGTCGGGAAGGTCGAGAAGAACATCCCCGAGGACGACCCCCGCAACGCGGCCACCATCGCCGACAACGTCGGGGACAACGTCGGGGACTGCGCGGGGATGGCCGCCGACCTCTTCGAGTCGTACGAGGTCACGCTGGTGGCCTCGATCATCCTCGGGGCCGCCGCGTTCGCCGGCTCGCCGGAGGGGGCCATCGTCGGCGTGATGTTCCCGCTGTTCGTCCGGGCCATCGGCGTCATCACCTCGATCATCGGTATCTACGCGGTGACGCCGCGCTCCGAGGAGGAGCACGGCATGCGGGCCATCAACCGCGGGTTCTTCCTGTCGGCCATCCTGTCGGCGGCGGCCGTGTACTTCGTGGCCACCGGATACTTGGACGACATCCGCGGGTTCTGGGCGGTGCTGATCGGCCTCGTCCTGGCCAGCGTGATCCAGATCCTCACCGAGCACTTCACCTCGACGAAGCGGCGCCCGGTCAAGGAAACCTCCGAGGCGTCGCTGACCGGGCCGGCCACCACGATCCTGTCCGGGTTCTCGGTGGGGCTTGAATCGACGGTGTGGGCGATCCTGGTCATCGGCGGGGCCGTGATGGGGGCGTTCCTGCTCGGCGAGAACCTGGCCGAACGCCTCTACTTCATCTCGCTGACCGGCATGGGGATGCTGACCACGGTCGGCGTCATCGTGTCGATGGATACGTACGGGCCGGTGTCGGACAACGCGCAGGGCATCGCGGAGATGTCGGGGGAGTTCGAGGGACGGCCGGCCGAGATCCTGACCGGGCTCGACGCCGTCGGCAACTCCACCAAGGCCATCACCAAGGGGATGGCCATCGCCACGGCGGTGATCGCGGCCACCTCGCTGTTCGGCTCGTTCAGGGAGGCGCTGACCGAGGCCGGCTTCAACTTCGTAGGTATCCGGGTCGACGAGCCGCAGGTGCTGGTGGGGCTGTTGATCGGGGGCTCCGTCTCGTTCCTGTTCGCCGCGCTGGCCATCCGGGCGGTCGGTCGGGCCGCGGCGAAGGTCGTGGTCGAGGTCCGGAACCAGTTCCGCGACCACCCCGGCATCATGGAGGGCACCGAGACCCCG
>DASQUI010000149.1:0-2728 GCA_035641375.1 Actinomycetota bacterium | reverse complement strand
CGTCACTCCGTGGGCAGGGCGAGGCCGACGGCCACCGCGAGCAGCGGCTCCGCCTCGCTCAGGTCCTTCTCCTCGAGCTTGAGCCGCACGGCCACCTTCTCGAAGGGCCGGCCACGGTCGACGTGGGCCGACACCCGGCGTCCGAGCAGCTCGATAAGACCGGAGAGCTTGGACCCACCGCCGGTCATGAGCACCCGAGAGACTCGAGCACCCGGCGTCTGGGCCTGGTAGAAGTCGAGCGAGGAACGGATCTCGTCCACCAGCGCCTGCGCCCGGCTCTCCAGCACGGGCTTGGCGTCCTCCGACCTGGGCCCGCCGTTCACCGGCTGGCCGCGCTTGATGGCCTCGGCCTGGTCCTCCGGAACTCCGAGGGAGCTGGCCATGGCCTTGGTGATCTGGTGACTGCCCGAGGGCAGGATGCGCACGAACCGCGTGGCGCCTCGCTCGTGCACGGCGATGGCCGTCACGTCGGCCCCGACGTCCACGACGGCCTCGCCGCCGGCATCGGCCTCATCGAGGCCCATGCCGTCGCCGCCGACCGAGCGAACCAGGGCGAAGGGGATGAGATCCACTCCCACCGGGTTCAGCTTGGCCCGGACGGCCGCCTGCACCAGCTGCTCGAGCATCTCGCGCTGGGCCGCCACCACGAGGAGACGAACCATCTTCTGGCCGTCCTGCTCATGCTCCTCGAGGATGTCGTAGTCGAGCACGGCGTCGTCGATGGGGATGGGGATCATGTCGGCCACCTGGAACCGCAGCGACTCCCGGAGCTCTTTCTCCGGGAGCGCGGGCACGGTCACCTCGCGAACCACGAGCCGCTGGTTCCCCACTCCCATGATGACGTCCTTGCTCTTGAACCCACCGCGCTGCCAGAGCTCCTTCATCGCTCCGGCCACCGCGTCGATGTCCTTCACCTCACCCGACTCCACAGCGCCGGGAGGCAGCGGTACCTGGGCCGCGCGGACCAGGGTCGGCGGGTCCGAACCGATCGACAGCTCCGCCGCACGGACCGCGGTCGACCCAACGTCTAGACCGACCCGAGTCTTCGCCATCACAGTTCCTCCACGTGTACGGACTGCTCCGTGAGGTACCGGGACACGTCCGACTCCCGGATCCGGTAGTTCTTGCCTACCCGGAACGCAGGGAGCTGGCCGGACTTGATCAACCGGTACACGGTCATGTTCGAAACTCGCATCGTGCCGGCGACCTCGCCCACGGTGAGGAGACGGTCGTCGGCAAAGGGGTGGCTTTTCGACATCACTTGGCGTTCCTCCGCGAGTCCCACGAGTACCCCTTCAAATTCCTCGATGTTCCTTGCAACCTGAGCCTCTGCTCTCTCTTCTCGCTTCACCTGCAACGGGTTTCACGAGGGCTGCGACCGTCACAACGAACTCGGTCGCTATCAGGGGGTATCGGCATGAACCTCCTATGACCTTTAGTGAAAATTGGGATGGGAACGCTCTTTCCCGCGCGGAACGCTCAGCCCAGAAGCGACAGGTACACTCCGGCGATCTGCGGCGCCGCCAGCGCGGCGACCACCGCGCCCGCCGCGAGGAAGGGCCCGAACGGCATCTGCTGCTTCCTTCCGTAACCCAGGGCGGCCATGGCCAGGACGGCGCCGAGTCCTCCCCCCACCACGCCGGCGAACGCGGCGACGGCCACGTACGCGAGCCCCAGCGACCCCAGGACCAATCCGATGAGTGCGGCGAGCTTCACGTCCCCCATGCCCATCCCCGCGGGGAGGATCATGGCCAGCAGGAACAGTGGCCCCGCGTACAGAGCCAGCCCCAGTAGGCCGCTCCCGGCGTCCACACCGCCGCCCGCGGCATGCCCGGCCACGATGGCCACGAGGAACACGAGGAGCGACGGATAGGTGAGTCCGTTCGGGACGATCCTCCACCGGACGTCGATCAGCGCCACAGCCAGCATCACTCCCAGGAACGGAGCGACCAGGGCGGCCGCGTACAGGGGGCGGATCAGGAGGGCCGCCGCGGCGAACAGCGCCGCGGTGCCAAGCTCGGTGAGGGGGTACTCGGGGGAGATCCGTTCTCCGCAGGCGCGGCACTTCCCCCGAAGGACCAGATACGAGACCAACGGGACGTTGTCGACGGCCCTGATCACGGTCCCGCAGCCGGGGCACCGCGACCGCGGGCCGACCACCGATTCCCGCCGGGGCAACCGGTGCACCAGCACCGTCACGAACGAGCCGAACAGCAGCCCGGCGACGGCGAACAGCGCCACCAGCACGCCCCGGATGCTACCGGCTCAGATGCCGGCGCACTTCGATCCGGCCGGGTAGTTCTGGAAGGGCTCGCACTCCAGGTAGGCGGTGCGGAGGATGTCCACGAACCCCGCGGGCAGTCGGTCGAACCACTCAGGGACGAGCTGGACCGTTGAGCCACCGCCCTGGGCGGTGAAGCCCTTGGCGTAGATCGTCCCGGTGAAGCTGCATCCACCGAGGATCCGGAGGGAACCTTCAGGGACGAAGATGGCGCCCGACCACTGCGTGCCGGCCTCCAGACGCAGGCCCCCTCCGCGGGTGACGATGACGCCGGAGAGCGAGCCGACCCGCTGACCGTCGTCGCGCAGGTACTCGATGTGGGAGTCCGGGTCGTCAGGGATGAGGTCGATCTTCCAGCCGATGGAGTCGCTGGCGTCGGCGTCGATGTACACGACCACGTTCTTCTCGAAGTTCCGGCCGGCAGCGTTGATGTCGTTGGGCTGGAGC
>DASQUI010000148.1:0-2211 GCA_035641375.1 Actinomycetota bacterium | reverse complement strand
AACCGGCGGAGGGTCCGGAGGACGACGGCGTGGCCCAGCGTGAGGTCCGGGCGGCTCGGGTCGACGCCGAGCTTGACGCGCAGTGGACGTCCCTCCGAGAGCTTCTCGTCGAGGTCTTCCCGAGGGATCAGGTCGACGGCGCCGCTCTCGAGGGTGCTCAGCGCATCGGCGGCCATCGCGCCCGGATGCTACCAACGCACCTCCCCGATCCCGTCGAAGAGCAGGGGTACACTCGGCCGCGATGAACCGCCGGTCCTTCCCCCTGGCGGCGTTCTCGGCGACCCTCGCCGTGATCACGGCCGCCTGCGGCGTCGATCTCGAGGACTATCCGAGACGACCGCTCGCCCAGACATCCTTCGTCTTCGCGGCCGACGACACGCTGCTCACCGAGCTGCACGCCGTCGAGGACCGCGTGGTGCTGCCGACGTCGCAGATCCCGCGGTCGATCCGCGACGCGACCGTGGCGATCGAGGACCGGCGTTTCTATCTCCATCACGGGATCGACGGCCGGGCGATCGTCCGGGCTACGTACATGAACGTCCAGACCGGCACGATCGCAGAGGGTGGCTCGACGATCACCCAGCAGCTCGTCAAGAACCTCTACACGGGCGGGGACCGGACGATCGCCCGGAAGCTGAGTGAGGCGTCCCTCGCCTGGCAGCTCGAGGACCGGCTGTCGAAGGACCAGATCCTCACGCGCTACCTGAACACCGTGTACTTCGGCCGCGGCGCCTACGGCGTCCAGGCCGCCGCGCGGACGTTCTTCGGGACGGACGCGAAGGATCTCGACCTGGCCAGGTCCGCGATGCTCGCCGGGCTGATCACGAGCCCCGGCCACTTCGACCCCTACGAGTACCCGGACCGGGCGCTCGGGCGACGGGGAGTGGTGCTCCGACTGATGGAGGAGCTGGGCATGATCTCGCGCGAGCAGCGCCGGCACGCCCAGCGTCGGCCGCTCCGCCTCTCCCATCGGGACGACACGGGGCTCGGCGCGTACCCGTACTTCGTGGACTACCTCAAGGACTGGTTCCTCTCGAACCCCGCGTTCGGCCTCACGCGCGAGGACCGGTACCGCTTGCTGTTCACCGGCGGCCTGCGGATCCACACCACGCTCCAACCGACCGTCCAGATGGCCGCCCAGCGGGCCGCGGACTCCGTGCTCGCCTACCCGCAGGACCCGTCCGCGGCGATCACGGTGATCGATCCGCGGACCGGGTTCGTGGTGGCGATGGTGGGCGGCGACGTGACGGACTACCGGCGGGACCGCAACGTCGGGCGCGTGAACCTCGCCACCGCGACCGGCGGCACAGGCCGGCAGTCGGGCTCGGCCTTCAAACCGTTCGCGCTCGTGGCGGCGCTCGAGAGCGGCATGTCGCCGACCGAGGTCTTCCCGGCGCCCTCGTTCCTGCAGATCCCGCTCGCGGGCGGCGGGGTGTGGGACGTGACGAACGCGGAGGGGGCCGGGTTCGGCAGTTTGACGCTGCGGTCCGCGACGGTCCGATCGGTCAACACGGTCTACGCGCAGCTGATCGAGCAGCTGGGACCGAAGAAGGTGGTCGAGGTCGCCAAGAGGATGGGGATGCGCTGCTGCACCGATGTCGGCAGCCCGAAGACCAAGCTGCAGCCGTACCTCTCCGCGGTGCTGGGCACGAACGGCGTGAACAGCCTCGAGATGGCCTCCGCCTTCGGCACGATCGCCTCGGGGGGACTCCGCGTGGCGCCCATACCGATCGGATCAGTGGTGGACGCCCACGGCGACGTGCTGTGGGAGGCGGACCCCAAGCCGAAGCAGGTGCTGCATCCGCAGGTCGCCGCCGCCGCCGGTGACATCCTCCAGCAGGCCGTTCTGTTCGGCACGGGAACGGCCGCGAACATCGGCAGGCCTCAGCTCGGGAAGACGGGAACCGCCGCGGATCACACGAACGCATGGTTCATCGGGGCGGTCCCTCAGCTGGTCGCCGCGGTGTGGGTGGGCTACCCCGAGGGACAGATCCCGATGGAACCCCCCCGCACGAGGATCACCGTGTTCGGCGGCACCTGGCCGGCGCAGATCTGGCGACTGTTCATGGTGCGAGCGGTGCGTGGGCTCCCCTCCCGCGGGTTCCCGACCCCCGACGTCGATTACGTCGACGTGGCCGTCGACGTCACGCAGGAGCCGCTGTGCCTGCCGAACCGGTTCACTCTCCCGCAGAACGTCGACGTGCTCAGCTT
>DASQUI010000147.1:0-5744 GCA_035641375.1 Actinomycetota bacterium | reverse complement strand
TAGGAGGCCCCGGTGACGGTGCCCCGGGGCGAGGTCAGCAGATCGAACTGCCCCAGCCGGTACCCCCACGCCCTGACCAGCACGGCCAGCCCGATCAGCACCGACAGGTGCGCCTTGACCTGCGGTGTGACCCGCTCCCCGGTGGCCCGGGTCCGGATACCGCCCCACAGGTAGTGGGCCGCGGCAGTGACGATGGTGACGGCCACCAGCGACGAGAAGAGCCACCCCTGCACGAACTTCTGGAACGGCAGGCTGAGCACGTAGAAGCTGACGTCGCGGCCGAACACGGGATCGGTCACCCCGAAGGACACGGTGCCGGACACGCGCCACAGCTGGAACTGCTCCCATCGAACGGCGATCCCCGTGGCCGCGAACACGGCGAACAGCGCGGCCACGCCGGGAAGGATCCACCGGATGTACGGCTCGAACGCCTGCCGGTACCGCTCCACGAACTCCTCTTCCGGCGTGAACACGCGGTACTGGGGGCGGATGGCCCGCACGATGAGCAGGTTGGCGTACAGAAGGACGAAGAAGAACGCCCCGAACGCGAGGGCCGGACCGATCCGCGACCAGAACTTCGTCCAGAACACGGACGACAGCCCGACCTCGCGGAACCACAGGATGTCGATGTAGAACCCGGTCAGCGCGGTGAACGTGACGGCCACCACCACGACGGCGAGGCCCAGCCCTAGGAGCCAGCGTCGGCGTTGTCGGGGTCCCCTCGGAACGGTTGCGCGCATCGGCGGGGAATCAGCCTATCAGAGCGATGGAATCAGGGCGTCGCTACGGGAGGCCGAGGCCATCGCCGAGACCGCCGTCACCGACCAGGTTCTCCACCGCGCACGTCACAGCGTCGTTGCAGCTCGGTGGGGGTGGTGTGGCGGTGCCTCCGCCGCCTCCGCCGCCCCCTCCTCCACCGCTGCCGCCGGTCGAGGTCGAGCCGCTGCCGGTCCCGCTCCCGCCCGCGGCGCCGCCGCCCCCGGCGGAGCCCCGTCCGGCCGCGCTCCGGGCCCGGGCATCGGCGCGGTCACGGAGCTCGTCGACGATCTTGCCGACGATGTGCGTCATCGAGCCGAGCAGCGTCCGAGCCACGCCGTAGCTACCGGCGATGACGACCCAGGAGGCACCGAGCCGCCGAAGCTCGAGGATCTCCTGGAGGGTCGTGGCGACATCCGTCGAGTGCACGCCCGCGGCGACGAGCGAGGCGATGATGACCTCGGCGGGCGGGTGCGCATCGAACAGCTCGGCCAGGTACGCCGCAGGTAGCTCCTCGCGGAGGATGTCCAGAACCACGTCACGAACGAAGGCACCCTGGAGCTTGGTGGCCAGTCCGGTCTGCTGCTGGTCGAGGCTGCTGCCGATGTCGATGGCCTCCCCCAGCAGGCGCAGGTCCCACGGGTCTTCCACGTCGACGACGAGCGGCTGAGGGCCGCGCGGAACCACGCCACCGACCACACCGATCTGCTGGAACGCGGTCAGTGGGCTTCCGAGCCCCGAGCCGGGGAGCATCGCCGTCCCGGCGTACACGGCAACCTGCAGAGCAAGGTCGCGATCGATCCGCACGACGCCGTTGTAGCCGACGACCTCCACCTCGCCGACGTTCAGCGTCAGCCGGGGACCGGTCTCGGCCAGCACGCTGCCGGCCAGGATCTCGGGAGCGTTCGGACGGGAGAGACGGATCTCGGCCTCGGGGGCCAGCTCGATCCTTCCCTGGGGAAGCTCGACCCGTGCCCGGCCGTCACTCCCCGCGCGGACCTGTGCTCCGCTCTGAAGATCGGTGATGTCGCTGACGGCATCCCACCGGCCGTCCTCGAGCAGCTGGACGGTGCCGTCGATGGGAACGAGGCGCCCCACGTCGGTCGCCGTCGCCTTCGCGCAGGCCGAGGCCAGCAGGCCAAGCCCGGCAACCATGACGACGACTCGCTTCATGAGGTGTTCCCTCCCTGGTCAGAGGTATCGACGGCGGGAAGCGTGAAGCTGAACCTCGTTCCCGCCCCGGGACGGCTGACCGCGGAGATGTCGCCCCGGTGGGCCTCGATGATCCGGCGCACGAACGCCAATCCCAGACCCAATCCACCATACGTACGAGTATCGGAAGCGTCCACCTGATGGAAATCCTCGAAGATGGTGGCCAGATCCCTCTCCTCGATCCCGATGCCCTCGTCCTCGACGTCGACCTTGAGGATACGTCGGGCCCTGGAGTTGGGGGAAGACACCGAAACCCGGATATTTCCCCCATTAGGGGAATATTTGACAGCGTTGTCGATGAGCTCGTCGAGGGCCCGGCGGAGGAGGGAGACGTCGCCCAGGGCCTCGGGGAGTTCCTGGGCGAACGTGGTGACGAAGCGATGCCGATCGGTCCGCTCCCGCCACTCGTCGAGGGTGCCCTTGACCAGCTTCCGCAGCGAGGTGGGCTGGGCCTCGATCGTCATCCGCCCACCCTCCATGGCCGAGAAGTCGACGAGCATGGCCACGATGCGCTCCAGGCGCCGGGCCGAGTCGAGGATGGCCCCGGCGAACTCCTGCCCTCGCTCGGTGGGCACGCCCCGCCGGGCCATGATCTCCGAGTACCCGATGATCGGGGTCAGCGGGGTGCGGAGCTCATGGGAGACGTTCGAGAGGAACTCCGTCTTCATCCGCTCGACCTCGTGCTCGCGGCTCATGTCGCGGAGGACGTACACCCGGCCGAGGAGGAGGCCGGAGGCGTCGCGAAGCTGCGACGAGGTGATGGCCACCGGGATGTCCCCACCATCGGTGCGGGCCAGCAGGACCACGCCGGGCGGCAGGTCCCGGTCGATGTCGACGGGCTCGCCATCGGGGTCGCGGGCCCGCAGCACGTCCTCCACCGGCCGGCCCATCACCCGCTCGTCGGACAGGCCGACGATGGCCGCGGCGGCGGGGTTGTACGTCGTCACGCTCCCCTCCTGGCCGACGGCGATCAGCCCGTCCCCCATGGAGTTCACCACCGTCTCCAGCCGGTCCCGGAGCCGGGCCTCCTCCTCGGCGGCGGCGCGCAGCTTCCCGGTGGCCTCGGTCACCGAGTCGGTCATCTGGTTGAACGCGCGGGCCAGGTCTCCCACCTCGTCCTGACCGGCCACGTCGGCCTTGGTGGCCAGGTCGCCGCGCTGGACCTGTCGCGCGGCCTGCGTCAGGGCCTCGACGGGCCGGGTGATGCGGCGGGCCGCCAGCAGCGCCAGGAACAGCGCGATGAGGATGACCCCCAACGTCACCAAGAAGATCAGCCGGATGACCTCCTGGGTGGTGATCAGGGCGACCCGTGCGGGCTCGGCAACCATGAGGATCCCCTCGATCCGCTGCCCATCGGATCGCTTCAGGGGCGCGAACGCGGTGAAGTACCGCTGGTTCCCGATGCTCACCTCCGCCTCCTCGCCGGCGCCGCCGGCCAGGAAGCGCTCCAGGGTCAGCTCGAGGCGATCAGCGGGGAGGAATGGCGCTCGCGACGCCACGCCGGGGAACGGTCCGTTCACGGCGACGGGCACGGGGTGGGCGCCGCGGAACGCCACGGCGAGACCGCCCGGAGGCGTCAGCCGAACCAGGAAATCGTCGTCGACGTAGAAGCCGGCCACTCCGACCGCGGCCAGCTCGGCGCCATGCTTCAGCACCGAGCAGCCGATGAGCGCGAGGTCACGTTCGCCCAGCGTGGTCAGCGAGACGGCGTCGATCTCTCGGGACAGGCAGAACTGCACCACGGGGGTCCCGGCGATCTCGTTGGCCGTCCCGGGAGCCACGCCCTCCGTTCCGATCTCCCGGCTGGCCTCGTCGAGGAACATGATGAAGTCGACTCCCGGCAGGAGCGATTCCTTGATCTCCACGACCCGCTCCTCCGGCACCTCCCGCCCCTCCAGGATCGCCGCGACGAGCGATTCGACCAACGCCACGAGGGCGACGGAACGATCCTGGGCCAGCTCCTGGAGGCGGTTGCTGGTGTCGGCGGCCTGGGCGCGCAGTCGGTCCAGGGCGCCGGCGCGCACGTTCCGCTCGATCACCTGGCTGACGGCGACCGAGATGACCAGCACCACGATGAGCAGGAGGCTCACGAACCCGGCCATGAATCGGAACCGGATGCTGCGCCGGGCCGCCTGCAGCACGAAGCTGCCGAGGAGGAGGAAGCCGCCGGCCCGCACGGCGTGCCCCACCGTGTCGGCCCAGCCGGCCGTCCCGCCGATGAAGGCCTCCGACACCGCGAGCAGCCCCAGCCCGCCGCCGAACGCGAGACGATCGCCGCTCCGCCACAGCGCGCCGGCGGAGGCCAGGGCCGCGGCCGCGGCCGGCCCGATGGCCTGGCCGGAGACGAACGCGACCGCAGCCATCTCCGGGGGGCGGGCCAGCAGCCACGTCCCGATCAGCAGGACGTAGGCCACGGTCCGCAGAACCACCGGGATCGTGTCGAGGTCGCCGGCGAAGGCCCCGGTGTGGATGGACTCGGCCACCGCCAGGACGATGAACCCGGTCACGGCGGCGAACCGAGGGGCGCCACCCTCTGGCTCTCTGGCGACCGTCAGTGCCACCCCGAGCGCCACGAAGACAGCGAGCAGATGCACGGCGAAGTGCAGTGGGGTGGCAAAGCTCGAGGTCATTGCCCTTCGGGAGTATACGCCCGGCTCATGTGCCCCCCTGCTCCAGGTATCGGAGCGCGTCGTCGATGGTATCGACCGGAACCAGGGGGAGCGAGACCCCGGCGGCCCGCCCCTCCTCGAGGTTGGCCCTCGGGAGGAGGAACACCTCCGCGCCCTTGCGCGCGGCGGCCCGGACCTTGTGGCCCACGCTGCCGATCCCGTACACGGTTCCCTCGGCATCGACGGCCCCCGTGCCGGCCACGGTCCGTCCGGCCAGCAGGTTTCCCGGGGTCAGCAGGTCGGCCAGCCCGATCGCCCACATCAGGCCGGCGGACGGACCGCCGTCCTCGCCGCTCTCGAACCGGATCTCGAACGGGAAGCCGGGGACGAGGATGACGCCGATCACCGGCTCCCCGCGAAGGATGGTGGGGCGGATCGAGACATGGTCGGTCCTCCCCTCCGCGGTCACCTCGAAGCGCAGCGCCCGGCCCGTCCCGGCGCGATCGATGGCCCGGCCGACGTCGTCGGCGTCGTCGATGGGGCGGCCGTCCACCGACACGATCGTCTCCCCCGGGTGCAGCCGCCCGTCGGCGGGTGTGCCCTCCACGACGCTCTGCACCAGCGCGCCGTCACCGTGTTCCTCCGGATACGCCGTCAGCCGGGTGAGGACGTACACGGCGGCGGCGGTCTTGCTTTCGTCCATCTGCGACAGCGACCGGCGGCCGAACTCCCGGATGCTGACCCCGGGAGTGAACACGTCGCTCTCCGTGACCACCTCTCGGTCGTCGTCGAGCCAGGCAGCCACTGCGTCGAACGCGGTCAGCCGCCCGATCGACACCGTGGTGAGGAAGAGTCGCCCCTGCGGCTCGTACGTTCGCCGATGGCGCACGTCGATGAGGGGGAGAACCTCCCGGACGTGCCCGGGGCCGATGGCGACGAGCGGCACCTCAACGGCGGCCAGGGCGGCCACCAGCACGGCGGCGGGAACGTACAGGAGGAGGCGCCTCACGGCCGAAGCCTCCTTCCTGGCCTAGACTCGCCGAAGATGACGACCGTCGTCATCATCGTGGTCGTGGCCGGCGTGGCCGCGCTCGTGGTGTGGGGTGTGGCCACGCGGGAGCGCCGCGAGCCGGACGACCGGCCGTTCGACCTCGGGGAGGTCGAGAC
>DASQUI010000146.1:0-12307 GCA_035641375.1 Actinomycetota bacterium | reverse complement strand
TGGCCGGTGCGAGAGCGAAGCACCTCGGCGTGCTCTCCCTGGCGGCGCTGTTCGCGCTGTTCTTCTCGTTCCGGGTGGGGTTCGTGCAGGACTACCAGATCGCCCGGCTGACGGCGTTCGTCAATCCCGCCGCCGATCCGCAGGGAGCCGGCTACAACATCCAGCAGTCGACGATCGCCATCGGGTCAGGTGGGTTCGACGGCAAGGGGTTCCTCCGCGGAACACAGACGAACCTCGATTTCGTTCCCCAGCAGCATTCGGACTTCGTCTTCACCGTGGCCGGCGAGGAGCTCGGGTTCCTGGGGGCGATCCTGCTGCTGTTCCTGTTCGCCGTGCTCTTATGGCGAGGGATCAAGATCGCCGGGGAGTCGAAGGACGCGTTCGGGACGCTGCTGGCCGCGGGGATCGTCTCGATGCTGGCCTTCCAGATCTTCGTGAACATCGGGATGACGCTGGGCATCATGCCGGTCACGGGGATCCCGCTCCCTCTGGTCTCCTACGGGGGGACCGCCCTGGTTACCAACTTCATGGCCGTCGGGCTCCTCATGAACATCCACATGCGGCGATTCAAGTAGCCGAAGGGGTCCGGGCCGCCTGCTATCCTGTGGGCAGATGTCTTCGCTCCCCGCTGGGAGCCCTTCCCCGAAGGGAAAAATGGGCCTCCGGCGCGCCGGGAGAGTCGTATGTAGATCGCGCCGGAGCTGAGGCCAGCGTCCCAACGCGAGGCCCCTCCGGGAGGGAGCACCCGCTCCCCAGAAAGGACGTGTCATGACCGAGGAAGCCCGGGCCTCCCAGGAGGAGGCCTCCTCCGAGGCGCCTGCCCGCCCACGCCGGCGGCGCCGCGGCAGTCGGGGGCGGGGCCGCGGAAGCGGTTCCGCCGCCCGGAAGACCACCACTCCCAAGGCCGACCAGCCCACCGAGGCGGCCGAGGCCGCCCCCACGACCGAGGAAGCCAAGCCGAGCCGGTCCCGGGGAGGGCAGCGGAAGCCCACCGAGAAGAAGTCAGGCACGTCGGGACGCTCGGGCGGGCGCCGTCGCCGTCCATCGGCGCCCAAGGAGCCCTCTGCCGGGAAGGATGGGCAGGCCGCCGCCGAGAAGGAGAAGGGCGGCCCGGAGAGGGCGGCCGAGGAAGCGCCGGCAGAGGGCGGCGCCTCTCCGGCGACGAAGCGCCGCCGCCGACGCCGCCGCCGCAGGAAGCCCGCCGATGATGAGGCCACACCGACGTCCCCGGCCGGGAAGCCGGGCGGCGCGGTGGAGCCCGCCGCCGAGCCCGCCGAGGCCCCGGCGGCCCCGCCCACCCGGACCACCGCCCGCCGGCGACGCGGCGTGGTCACCCGTCGCCGCCGCGAGCCGGAGATCCGGCCGGAGCGCCGCGTCGACAAGCTCATGCTCATTACCGAGCACGGCGACCGCGACCAGATCGCCGTCGTCGAGGGCCGCGAGCTCGTCGAGCACTATGTGACCCGGGCCGGGGCCCGCTCGATGGTCGGCAACATCTACCTGGGCCGCGTGCAGAACGTGCTGCCCGGGATGGAGGCAGCCTTCGTCGACCTGGGCCGGGGCCGCAACGCCGTCCTGTATGCCGGCGAGGTCGCCCACGACGAGGACGTCGAGGAGGAGGGACAGCGCATCGAGCAGGTCCTGAAGCCGGGACAATCGGTCGTCGTCCAGGTCACCAAGGACCCGATGGGCGGCAAGGGCCCCCGGCTGACCGGGCAGGTCAGCCTGCCGGGCCGGTACCTCGTGTACGTCCCCGGGGGCGGCGCCTCCGGCATCAGCAAGCGCCTGCCCGACGCGGCGCGCGATCGTCTTCGCACCATCCTCAAGAACATCCGGCCGTCCGGTGCCGGTGTGATCGTGCGCACCGCCGCCGAGGATGCCACCGAGGAGGGGCTGGCCGCCGACCTCGAGATCCTGAAGAGGACGTGGGAGTCGGTGCGCCGCAAGTCTCGGCGCGGGAAGCCGCCGAAGCTGCTGTACGAGGAGCCGGAGCTGACCATCCGCGTCCTGCGCGACGTCTTCTCGCCGGCGGAGTTCCGCGAGGTCGTGACGGACTCGCGCAGCGTCTACGAGCGCATCACCGCCTACCTGCAGGAGGTGGCCCCCGACCTGCTGTCCCGGGTGCGGTTCCACGATGGGCCGCTCGGCGCGTTCGAGGAGTTCCACGTCCACGAGCAGATTCACAAGGCGCTGGAGCGCAAGGTCTGGCTGCCGTCGGGGGGCTACCTGATCATGGACCGCACCGAGGCGATGACCGTCATCGACGTGAACACGGGAAAGGCGGTGGGGAAGAGCAACCTCGAGGCCACGGTCGTGCAGACGAACCTCGAGGCGGCGCGGGAGATCGCCCGCCAGCTCCGCCTGCGGGACATCGGCGGGATCATCGTCATCGACTTCATCGACATGCTCCTCCAGGCGAACCGCAACAAGGTGATCCGGGCGCTGAAGGAGGAGATGGCACAGGACAAGACGCGGTCACAGGTCTTCGACATCACGCCGCTGGGTCTCCTCGAGGTGACGAGGAAGCGCGTCTCGGCTGGCTTGGTGGAGTCGTTCTCGGAGACGTGCCCGACCTGCGAGGGCCGGGGTATCCTCGTCACCCTCGAGACCTAGAAGGAGCGACGCATGTACGCAGTGGTCCGCGTGGGCGGGAAGCAGGAGCGCGTGCATCCCGGTGACGTCATCGAAGTGGAGTACATGAAGAAGCAGGACCCGGGCGCGACGATCCAGCTCGACGCGATCCTCATCGTCGACGACGACGGGAAGCCCCACGCCGGCAGGACGCTCTCCAAGGCCAAGGTGGTGGGACGGCTGCTCGGCGAGAAGAAGGGCGACAAGGTCAAGGTCTTCAAGTACCGACCCAAGTCGGGGTACGCCCGCACCCAGGGCCACCGCCAGCTGATGAGCGAGCTGGAGATCGAGGAGATCGCCCTGGGCGACAAGGTGGCCCGGAAGCCCGCCGAGGCGGCCCCCACTGCGGCGAAGAAGCCCGCCGCCCGGAAGCCGGCGGCCAAGAAGACCACGGCGAGGAAGAGCACCGCCAAGAAGAGCACGGCCAAGAAGAGCACGGCCAAGAAGAGCACCGCCAAGAAGAGCACCGCCAGGAAGCGGACCACGAAGAAGTGAACGGGCGCCGGTCACGGCGTCTGCTACCCTGGAGCCGCGATGGCACACAAGAAGGGTGGCGGGACCACCCGCAACGGGCGCGACAGCAACCCGAAGTTCCTGGGCGTGAAGGTCTTCGGGGGAGAGGCCGTGTCCGCGGGCGCCATCCTGGTCCGCCAGCGCGGGACCAAGATCCACCCCGGCGACGGCGTCCGCAGGGGCGGCGACGACACGCTCTTCGCCACTGTTCCCGGCGAGGTCCGCTACCACTCCTCTCGCGGCCGCCGGTACGCCTCCATCGAGCCGGTCTCCTAGCGCGCTCCGGCGCGCTTCAGCTCGTTCCTATACTCCGGTCATGGCCTTCGTCGACGAAGCCATGATCGCCGTGCGCGCCGGACGGGGAGGGAACGGATCGGCGTCGTTCCACAGCGAGCCGTTTAAGCCGCGGGGTGGCCCCGACGGCGGCGACGGGGGCCGGGGTGGTGACGTCGTCGTCGAGGTCTCCTTCGACACGTTCGATCTCTCCTGGCTGGCCAGGCACCCCCATCAGCGGGCCGAGCCCGGCCACCACGGCCAGGGCAGCAATCGTCGCGGGGGCGACGGGCGCGAGCTCGTGCTTCCCGTTCCCGACGGGACCGTCGTTCGAGACGAGCGGGGGCTGGTGGCCGATCTCGTCGGGGCCGGATCGCGGGCCGTCGTGGCCCGTGGGGGACGCGGGGGGCGAGGTAATGCCAGCCTGGCCTCCGCCCGCAACCGCGTTCCCCGGGTGGCAGAGCCGGGCGAGTCGGGTGAGGAGCATCGGCTCGAGCTGGAGCTGCGGCTGGTCGCCGACGTGGCGCTGGTCGGGCTTCCCAACGCCGGGAAGTCCACGCTGCTGTCACGGCTGACCGAGGCCACGCCCAGGATCGCCGACTATCCGTTCACGACGCTGGTCCCCAACCTGGGCGTCGCCGACGTCGAGGACACCCGCTACGTGCTGGCCGACGTCCCCGGCCTGATCGAGGGAGCTCATGCCGGGAAGGGGCTGGGCGACCGCTTCCTCCGCCACGTCTCCCGCTGCCGCGCACTGGCGTTCGTCGTCGATCTCTCGGCCGAGGATCCGGTTGCCGACCTGGCCGCGGTTCGCGCCGAGGTCGAGGCGTACGACGCCGAGCTGGCCGCTCGGCCGTGGCTCATCGTGGCCACCAAGGCGGACCTGTCCGAGGAGCCGGCCACGGCCCGGGTCGCCGCGATGCTCGGCGCGCAGGCCGAGACCCTGGTCGTCTCGGGGGTGACCGGGCAAGGGATCGCGGAGCTCACGGTTCGGCTGGCCGAGCTGGTCCGCCGCAGCCCCACCCCGGTCCGCGAGCCGTACATCGTCCTGCGCCCCGGCCGCGAGCGGTTCGCGGTCCGTCGTGAGGGCGAGCGGTTCCGGGTCGAGGGTCCGACCGTGGAGCGGTGGGTGGCCGAGACCGACTTCGACGACGAAGGCTCGATCATCGTGCTGCAGCGACGGCTCCGCCGGGAAGGCGTGGAGCGCCGGCTGGCGGAGGAGGGCGCCCGGCGCGGCGATGAGGTCGTCATCGCGGGGCGGGCCTTCGAGTTTCACCCGGACGAGGACGAGCGCTAACCGGCCGCACCGGCACGGGGAAATCCCCGGGGAACGCCCATCCCGGACCTAGAATCCCAGTGTGGAGCCACCGAAGCGCCTCGGCGTGATGGGCGGCACCTTCGATCCCATCCATTACGGCCACCTCGTCACCGCCGAGGGGGCGCTGGTTCAGTTCGAGCTGGACTCGGTGCTGTTCGTCCCCACCGGGCAGCCGTGGATGAAGGAGGAGCGGGAGGTGTCGCCGGCGGAGCATCGGTACCTCATGACGGTGATCGCCACGGCCAGCAACCCACGGTTCCACGTCTCACGGCTGGAGATCGAGCGAGCAGGGCAGACGTACACGGTGGACACGCTGCGCAACCTGCACGACGAATACGGCGAGAAGACCGACCTGTTCTTCATCACCGGCGCCGACGCCGTCGTCGAGATCTTCCATTGGAAGGACCCCGAGGAGATCCTGGGTTTGGCCCACGTGATCGCGGCGACCAGGCCCGGCTACGACATCGCTCGGTTCGAGGAGGAGGCTCCCAGCCGGCACGCCCGCATCTCGGTCATGAACATCCCCGCCCTGGCCATCTCTTCCACCGACATCCGCCGGCGGGTCCGGGCCGGTGAGCCCATCCGCTACCTCGTCCCCGACGGCGTGAAGACCTACATCGAGAAATGGGGGCTGTACACGTGAGCAGAGCCGAGGAGCTGCTCCGCGAGGTCCAGGAACTGCTGAGGCGTTCCCCGCACCCACCCGAATCGGAGCCCGAGGTCACTCCCGACGCGGGGGACCGCGTGGTGGAGCCAGAGACGGAGCCGCCCCCGGGCGTGGTTCCCGGCCGGACCACGGTGCACCGGGCCGTCAGATCCCGCCGCACCGACGGGCACCCACCCCCCGGCGGGCGCGGGACCGGCCGGGTGATCGTGGCCGTGGTGCTGGTGGCGGCGCTGGTCGCCGCCGGGGCGGCGGCCCTCCTGATCCTGGCCGAGCGCGATGGGGTGCGCCGGGCCGGGGAGCCCACCGACGGCCCGCTTCCGGCCCAACGGGTGGTGACGTGGCTGGTCCGTCAGGAGCAGCCGCCGGTGACGTTCGTGACCGTGCTCGCCGCGGCCGAGGGGCTGGAGCCCGTTGCCGTGGGTGTTCCCGCCCACACGATCGTCAGCATCCCCGGTCAGGGCACGGGGACGATCGGGGAGGCGGCGGCGGGGGGCGATGCTCGTCTGGTCGGGACGACCGTATCCAGCCTCCTCAACGTCGAGGTGGACGCGTCCGTGGCCACGACCCTCGACGCGATCGGTGGGCTCGTCGACCGGAGCCGCGGCATCGTCGCGGATGGCGAGCGGATGCGCGGGGCCGCCGTCGTCGCGTACTTGCGTCAGCGACGGGTCGATCCCGAGCTGCGCTTCCTCCGCTGGCAGGAGGTGCTCCGCGCGCTGCTGCCGGCGCTGGCCGTGCGTCCGACCGCGCTGCAGGGGGCGGACTTCCCGCGCAGCCTCGGGGACGTGATCGTGGCGGTGGGTGCCAGCGGCTCCACGCCGCTGGAGCTGCCGGTGCAGGAGGTCGGTTCGGGACTGGCCGAGCCCCTCGACGAGGAGATCGAGCGGCTGGTGGCGGAATGGTTCGTCCCCACGGCGAAGACGGCGGGGCCCGTTCGTCTCGTCGTGCTCAACGGGAACGGCATCCCCGGCATCGGAGAGCGCGTGGCCGACGTCCTCATCCCCGCAGGGTTCCGGCTGGTATCCTCACAGAACGCCCCAACCTTCGACGTGATGGAGACGCAGATCGTGGCGACGGATCGCTCGTTCCTGGACGAAGCCCGCCTGGCCCGTACCCTGCTCGGCGTGGGCCGCGTGGCGCTCGATCGACAGAGGACGGCGGTGGCCGACGTAGCCGTCGTCGTGGGCCGGGACTTCCGGAGGGCGTGACGGGGTCTCGGGACCAAGCCTTGACCGCGGCACGCGCCGCCGCATCGAAGCAGGCGCACGACATCGTGGTGATGGACGTGCGCGACCTCATCGGCATCACCGACTTCTTCGTGGTCGCCGCCGGTTCCACCGACCGCCAGGTGCGGACCATCGCTGAGGAGGTCCAGCGGGCCCTGCGCGACGGCGGCGTCAAGCCGGTCCGCCGCGAGGGACAGCGCGAGGGCCGCTGGGTCCTGCTCGACTTCGTGGACTTCGTCGTGCACGTGTTCCACGACGAGGAGCGGGAGTACTACGGCCTGGAGCGGCTGTGGGCCGATGCCGCCGTCGTGCCGTGGGACGACCGGGCCGCGTCCAGCGGGTAGACGGGAGCTCTCGGCCACGGTGCGCTACCCTCGGGTGGTGAGCCAACTCGTCAGCGATCCCCTTCAGGCCGGCCGTGAGGCCATGGAGCGCCACGCCTGGCACGAGGCGTTCGAGCTGCTCACCACGGCCGACCGGGAGCGGCGCCTGGAAGCCCGCGACCTGGATGCGCTGGGGGAGGCGGCGTGGTGGGCCGGCCGGATGGACGACGCCATCGCCGCGCGGGAGCGAGCCTATGCCGCCTATGTTGAAGAGGGAGACGCGAATCAGGCGGCGATGATGGCCGTGCTCCTCGTCCGCGACCTCGGTGTCCGGAGGGAGAGCGCGCTGGCCGGAGCGTGGATGAGCCGAGCCGAGCGGCTCCTCGAGGACCAGCCGGAAGGCGTGGCCCACGGTTTCCTGATCCGCTACCGGAGCCGCTCCGCGTTCGAGCGGGGGGACTTCCAGCAGGCGCTCGATCTGAACGAGCAGGCCCTCGAGATCGGGACGAGGCTGGGGAACCAGGACCTCCAGGCGCTCGCTCTCCAGGGGAAGGGAGAGGCAATGGTGGCGATGGGTCGCGTCGAGGAAGGGCGGGCCATCCAGGACGAGGCCACGGTGGCGGCGGTCTCCGGCGAGCTGACGCCGTTCGTCACCGGCATCATCTACTGCAACGTGATCGCCGATTGCGCGGACCTCGGCGACTATGGGCGTGCGGGTGAATGGACCGAGGCGGCGAAGCGGTGGTGCGAGCGTCAGTCGATCACCGGCTTCCCCGGGATCTGCCGCGTCCACCGGGCCGAGATCATGCGACTGCGGGGCTCGTGGGCGGAGGCAATCGACGAGGCACAGCGAGCCTGCACCGAGCTCGAAGGCCATGGGATGCTCGCCTTCGTCGGCGACGCCTTCAATGAGCTCGGGCACATCCGGCTTCGGATGGGAGAGCTGAACGCCGCTGCCGACGCGTTCCGCCAGGCGAACGAGCTCGGCCACGAGCCGCAGGCCGGTCTGGCGCTGCTGCGACTGGCCGAGGGAAAGGTGGACCGGGCCCGGGTGACCATCGACCGGGCCGTGGCCGACGCCGGCAGCGACCGTCTGCGGCGGGTGAAGCTTCTGCCGGTGCAGTCGCGGATAGCCCTGTTGACGGGGGATCTGGACGTCGCCCGGGCCGCCACCGAGGAGCTCGAGGCCATCGCCGAGGCATACGACACGACGGCGTTCCACGCCCAGGCCCTGGCGTCGCGAGGAGCGCTCCAGGTCGCGGAGGAGCGCCCGGCCGAGGCCATCGCCACGCTGCGGCAGGCCCGGAAGCTGTGGACGGAGATCGACCTGCCGTACGAGGCCGCGGAGATCCGTGTGTCGCTGGGGTTGGCGTATCGGGCCACCGGTGACGAGGACGCTGCGACGTTGGAGCTCGAGGCGGCACGCGCGATGTTCGAACGGCTGGGGGCGACGCTCGATGCCCGGCGCGTCACCGAGCTGATCGGAGAAGGCGATGCGGCGGCGGCAGCCTCGATGCGGGTCGAACGCGCCTTCATGTTCACGGACATGGTTCGGTCCACGAACCTCGTCGAGGCCATCGGGGATGAAGCCTGGACCGACCTGGTCCGCTGGCACGACCAGACCCTCCGCGTCTGCTTCGAGCGCAACGGCGGGGAGGAGGTCGATCATGCCGGGGACGGGTTCTTCGTTGCGTTCGAAAGCGCCGATCGGGCGCTGGGCTGCGCCGTGGAGATTCAGCGGAAGCTGGTCGAGCACCGCCGCACGGCCGGTTTCGCACCGCAGGTGCGCATCGGCGTCCACGTGGCAGAGGCGGCCCGACACGGCCAGGACTACCTGGGCAAGGGCGTGCACGAGGCCGCTCGTGTGGGCGCCCTGGCCGAGGGCGGGGAGATCCTGGCCACGGCGGTGACCCTCGAGGCCGCCGGGGGCCGGTTCACCGCCACGGAGCGGCGCACCGTCCCGCTGAAGGGCATGGCCCAGCCGGTCGAGATCGTCGCCCTGGACTGGTAGAAGCCTTCCGGCGGGCGAGCGGAGGGACCGCAGGTCCTGGCTGGTAGAATCGGCTCTTCCGGGGCTGTGGCGCAGCTGGTAGCGCGCCTCCATGGCATGGAGGAGGTCAGGGGTTCGAATCCCCTCAGCTCCACCAGGTTTTCCGAGCTCACCCCGCTAAGGCATCTATCCGGTTCGGCCCGATCGAGCGGGGAATGTTTCCTTACGGAGGTGATGCTCGTGCGGGGGCTCAAGGTCAAGGACGTGATGACGAGCCGGGTGGTAACCGTGCATCCGGACACCCGGTTCAAGGACGTGATCCGCCTCATGGCCAAGCACGGCGTGGCCGGTGTTCCGGTGGTCGACGGAGAGGGGGCGGTGGTCGGCATCGTCACGGAGTCGGACCTCCTCGCCGTGGAGGACCGCTCTGGGGCTCGACGGCTCCGACGGGCCCGCGGCCGACGACTGACGCTGCCCGAGGACGCCCGGGCCCGCGACCTGATGACCGGTCGGCCGGTGACCGTCCCGTCGGTGACGCCGCTCGTGGAGGCGGCCCGGCTGATGCAACAGGTCCGGGTGAAGCGGCTGCCCGTGGTGGATCGCGGCTCGCTGGTCGGGATCGTCAGCCGCGAGGACCTACTGCGGCCGTTCCTCCGCGACGACGAGGAGATCCGTGCCGACGTGCTCGATCTCGCGGAGCAGGATCTCTTGCTGGACCCGTCGCGGATCATCGTGCGGGTGCGCGACGGCCTGGTCTCGCTGGTCGGGACGGTGTCTCGGCGGAGCGATCGCGATCTGCTGGTGGAGCGGGTCCATGCCGTGCCCGGTGTGGTCGGGGCCCAGGAGAACCTGGCCTACGAGGTCGACGACCGCCACACCCGGACCCGGCCGACGGCCACATCGAGGGTGCGGACGGGCAGCCTGCCCAAGGACTTCGTCCCCGGCAGCCTGCGCGGGCGCTGAGCTAGCCGATCGCTCGCCGCTAGACTGTCCCGCCGATGGAGCACCCTGACATCGCGCGGTGGCGGATGCGCAGCCAGCATCTGTGGGGGAGGTCGCTGGGCGCGCCGGAAGAGGTCGTGGGTCGGCTCGGGGCGATGCAGGCTCAGGAGTACGCCTTCGCCAAGTGGGCCGTGGCCCAGCGGGCCAAGGGTGTCGACGACGCGGCGATGGAGCGAGCCGTCGCCGAGGGGACGATCCTGCGGACGCACGTGCTTCGCCCCACGTGGCATTTCGTCCTTCCCGCCGACATCCGGTGGATGCTGGCCCTCACCGGACCACGCGTGACGACCAAGACCGCCGGGCGCCACCGCGAGCTGGGGCTCGACGGTCGGACCTTCGCCAAGAGCAACCGGATGCTGGCCGATGCCGTGCGCGGCGGCCGCCACCGGACGCGGAAGGAGCTGGCCGAGGTCCTGGAGCGCCGTGGCGTCGACACGGCCGGTCAGCGTATGCCGTACTTCCTGATGCAGGCGGAGCTGGATGCCGTGCTCTGTAGCGGAGCCCCTCGCGGGAAGCAGCAGACATACGCGCTGCTCGACGAGCGTGCCCCGGGGGCCACGACGCTCGATCGCGACGACGCGCTGGCCGAGTTGGTTCGACGCTACTTCACCGCGCACGGGCCGGCCACGGTCAAGGACTTCGCCTGGTGGTCGGGGCTGACCATGGCCGACGGCAGGCGGGGCCTCGACATGGTCGGGGGAGTGATCGAGCCCCTCACCGTGGACAGCAGGACGTACTGGTTCGCCGCGGGATCGAGGAGGGGCCGGGCCCGCCCGACGGCCCTCGACCTCGTGCACGTGTACGACGAGATCGCCGTCTCCTACAGCGAGAGTCGCGACGTGGTCCAGGGCTCGGTACGCACGCCGGTTCTGCTGGCGGGACCGGCGATGCATCCGGTGCTCCATGACGGGCAGGTCCTGGGCCGATGGCGCCGCGTCCTTGGGAAGAGCTCGGTCGCGCTCGAGATCGAGCTGGGGCGACGCCTGGATGCGACCGCCACCCGAGCGCTGGAAGCCGCCGCCCGGCGCTACGGCCGGTTCCTGGGCACCCGCGCCGAGGTCGTCCGCACCCACGTGGCCAGGCGCTGACGAAGAGACGTCCGGGCAACGCTCCACCCGCCCCGGGGTAGCCTGGGGGCGTGTTCGGGAACTCCTGGAGGCTCGGCCGCGTGGCCGGCGTCGAGATCCGCGTCGACAGCTCGTGGGTCATCGTCGCCCTGCTCATCACGTACAGCCTCTACGTCCGGCTGACGATCATCTTCGAGGACCTGGCCACCCCACCGGCCATCGTTCTGGCCGTGGTCTCGGCGGTGCTGTTCTTCGCCTCCGTGCTCACCCACGAGATGGCCCACTCGCTGATGGCCCGTCGCCGGGGCATCCCCGTCCGCGGGATCACGCTGTTCCTGTTCGGCGGGGCCACCCATGCCAAGGTCGAGGCCAAGGGACCGTGGGACGAGTTCGTCATCAGCGTGGTGGGTCCGCTGACGAGTGTGGCCCTGGCCGGGCTGTTCGGCGCGCTCGGCGTGTTCGGGCGCGACCTGCTCCCCGAGGAGGTGGCCGGGACGTTCGGCTACCTGGGCTGGGTCAACCTCCTGCTGGCCGTGTTCAACCTCGTTCCCGGCTTCCCCCTCGACGGCGGGCGGGTGCTCCGGTCACTGGTCTGGAAGGCGACCGGGGACCTCGGCCGGGCCACCCGGGTGGCCGGCATCGCCGGGCAGACGGTCGGCTACCTCCTCATCGGCGGCGGCGTGTGGTTGATCTTCGTGGGTGCCCTGGCCGGGGGGATCTGGTTCGCCGCGATCGGATGGTTCCTGGCCCAGGCTGCCCAGAGCTCGTACACGCAGCTCCAGGTGCAGCGCATGCTGGAGAGTGCCGACGCCGAGGACGTGATGGCCGGCAACCTCGTGGCCATCGCCCCCGAGGCGACGCTGCAGGAAGCCGTCGACGGGTTCTTCATGAAGCACGACCACAGCGCCTTTCCCGTCGACGAGGACGGACGCACCATCGGGCTGCTCACGCTGCGGGGGGTGAAGCGCGTGCCGCGGGACCGATGGGAGACAGAGCGTGTCCGCGAGGTCATGGCGCCGCTGGACGATCAGGTGATGGTCGCCCCCGACGCGCCGATGAGCACGGTGCTGGCCAAGCTGGAGGCCGATGAAGGGCGCCGCGTGCTCGTCGCCCGGGAGGGAGACGTGGTGGGGATCATCACCTCCCAGGACGTGGCTCGATGGTTCCGCCGCCGCCAGGCCGTGCAGCGATAGCTGGGCCGATGAGCGCACCGCTCCCGCGGAGATCCTGGGACGGAGCTCCGAGGTGCTGACCTTTCCCAGCGGCCGGTTCTTGGGGGCCTCGGACACCGTGGTCC
>DASQUI010000145.1:0-2678 GCA_035641375.1 Actinomycetota bacterium | reverse complement strand
ATGACCGTGTGCCGGTTCGTGTTATCGCAGCCTGATTGGGCCGTCGCCACGGAACCCCAGCCCCGCCCTCGACCAGCCCGCCGTCGCCTTCCCCTAACCGTCGTCCGTGACGACCACCGATCTGAGCCCCTCTACGTAGACATCGTCTGCGTGCAGCACCTCGCCGGGTTCGCCTTCGGCCTCGAGCCCGGCGGCCACCTGGGCCTCGCCGGCCCTCGACCACCACGAATGGGTCGCCGCCGACGGCATCCGCCGGGCCCGCTGGGTCGTCATGGCCCGGGAGCTGATCGTCCTCGGGGCGGCCGGGCGGGCCGAGTGACGAGATCCCAGGCCGGCACTTTGGGGGATTGCCGACGGGACTCGGTTCAGCCGGTGCCGGCGTCGAGGGCCGGCTTTGCGCCGAGTTCGCCCATGCGGGCGACGAAGGCCCGGAGGGCGGGTAGGGGCCGGAGCAGAAGCGTGATCTCGCTGACCCGCTCGCCCTTGCTGCGTAGCAGGACGAAGCCCTGGGCAGGCAGTTCCCCGACTCGGGCGTCGAAGACGACTCCCCCGGTGGCGCCGTCTCCGGTTTGGACGAGGTCGGTGACCCGCACGTCCTCGAGGACCTGCATGGCGGGTCTGACGATCGAGGTGACGACGTCGCGGCCCCGGTACTCGGGGCCGATCAGCGCGGGGCTGTGCAGTTGGACGTCGTCGGCGAAGGTGGCCAGGATCGGCTCGGGGTCTCCCGTCTCGAACGCAGAACGGAGCGTCTCGAGGGCGGGCCGCACCGCATCTGCTCGTTGGGCCACCGTGGTCGGGGCGGACGAGGTGGAGTCGTCGCCACCGCAACCGACGGCGACAGCCAGGACAACGAGAACGACGGCACCATGAGGCATGGCTCGAACTGACATCGGTATCCACTCCCCCGTGGGCATGTCGGCGAGGTCACTCCAAGCAGCCGGCACATTTTCGTACCATTGGGGCGCCTGCGATACCGGGCGCCGCCACGCCGCCGGCGCGTGCCCTTCGTCGTTGCGTGCCCTTCGTCGTCCTCGACCAGTGGGCCGCTCATGCCAACAATCTAGCGATCTCGGGATCCGCCGTAGCGCTGCTTGTTCCCTCCAGTGACCATCCCGGATCGCCAGGGTTGTGTAGGTCGGCGGCGGGGACGTCGAGGGCCCACGAAAGCCTCCCGAGCGAGGTCGCCACGTAAGGACGTAGGAGCCGAGTGCTCCTGCGCCGTGGTTCCGGTGCCTGAAAGTGATTTACCGTGAGCCCCGGGCATGACGGGCTCCGGCGCTAGGAGGGAAGCGTGCACGTGACCGATCTGTTCGACTGGGGTGCCCGCAACTATCCCCAGCGGCTCGCCTTATCCGGCGCCGGTGGCGAGATCACCTACCGGGCTGCCCAGGCCTCTACCAACCAGATCGCCCGTGCGCTCTTAGCGGAGGGCGTCAAGTTGGGTACCCGCTTCGCGGTTCTGAGCCCGAACGGCTCGCCCGCGCTCCTCGCCATGCTGGGGGCCCTGCGGGCGGGGGCCGCATGGTGCAACGTCAACCTGCGGGCCGCTCCCGAGACGAACGTGGAGATCCTGCGCCGCGGCCGCTGTGAAGTCCTGTTCTTCCATTCCAGCGTCAGCGAGCTGATACCGGCGCTTAGCGCCGCGATACCGCAACTGCAGCGCGTCGTCTGCCTCGATTCCGGGGAGACGGACCATCCGTCGCTGGCCGCTTGGTCGGGAAGCCATTCGGGCGAGCGGCTCGACTACCCCGTTCCCGTCATGGGCCTCGGATTCCAGGGTGCGACCGGCGGGACGACCGGCGCCCCGAAGCTGACCCAGGGATCCAACGAGTTCCTTCTCATGTCGACCCTGGCATGGGCCACCTGTTGGCATTTCGACATACCGCCCGTGAACCTCGCCGTGACGCCCATCACCCACGCCGGCGGGCTGATCGCGCTTGCCCAGTTCCAGTTCGGGGGCACCTCCGTCCTGATGGAGACACCCGACCTCGACCGGCTCTTCGGGCTCGTCGAGTCCGAGCGGATCACCACCATGTTCCTCCCGCCGACGCTGATCTACGCCGTGCTGTCCCATCCGAAGCTCGCCTCGACCGACACGTCCTCGCTTCGCTACGTCATCTCCTCCGCCGCGCCGATCTCTCCCGACCGCCTGCGGGAGGGCGTGGCCAAGCTGGGGAGCGTGATGTGCCAGGCCTACGGCCAGACCGAAGCGGGCTTCCCGCTGACCTGGATCTCCCCTTTCGAGATCGCCGAGGCCAGCGCCGACGAGAAGCAGCGTGAACGGTTGCTGTCCTGCGGGCGGCCCACCTTGATCTGCTCGGCCATGGAGGCGATGGGAGAAGGCGGTCGGATCCTGCCGCCGGGTGAGACGGGCGAGATCGTTCTGCAAGGCCCCACGGCCATGCTCGAGTACCTCGACGACCCGGCGGCCACGAGCGAGGCCCAGGCTCACGGCTGGCACCACACCGGTGACATCGGATATCGCGACGACGATGGCTACGTATACATCACCGACCGCCTGCGGGACATGATCATCTCGGGCGGTTTCAACATCTTCCCGTTCGAGATCGAACAGGTCCTCTTCGCCCACCCGGCCGTGCAGGACTGCGCCGTGATCGGCGTGCCCGACCAGAAGTGGGGCGAGGCCGTCAAGGCCTGCGTGCAACTCAAGGCCG
>DASQUI010000144.1:0-2979 GCA_035641375.1 Actinomycetota bacterium | reverse complement strand
CTCCTCAAGGTGTGCGACGTGCACCAGGTTCCTGTCGCCACGAACGCCGAGTCGGCCGAGATCCTCATCCGCCACTTGTCGAGGGACCGGAAGCAGGTGGAGCTCGTCCATCCATCGCTCCAGGAGTGAAGGGGTGGCCTCGTTCCCCGAGGCTTCCGTCGATCACGCCCCGATTGCTCTGAACCCCTCGTAGACCATGAACGCCGGCCAGAGTATCGCCTTCGGGAAGATCGCCCACACGTATTCCCAGAACGAGTCGGCCTGCTGCCAGTAGTAGAACAACGCGCCGAAGATCCCGAGGCCGTAGAGGGCTCCACCGCCCGCGGCGGCGCCCGTGCTGCCCTTCGACATCGCCTTCCCTCCCATCGATCGTCCTGAGGACCCTATCCGAACGAAGCGAGCTACCGGCACGCCATGTCGGAGCGGTCTCCCTCGAGGGGCCTCCCCGACCCCCCGGTCGCGGCCGAGACCGTCACGTCAGAGAAGGACGACGATCAGAGGGCAACGTCGGGGACCCCACGGACTCCGGACCGGCCGCCACCTGCGGAAACGCCCCCGGGGCGAACGACCCCGGACCATTCGGGCACGACTGAACCCGCGGTGTCGGCGGTTCCAATCCGTCCCTCGCCACTGGGTCCGGGGACGCGGAGCCCTTCTAGCCGACCGCGGACTGTTCGAGCAGGCGCCGGACCTCGGACTCCCAGTACCGGCGGTGCCCACCCAGCGTCCTGATCGAGGACAGCTTGCCGGCCTTGGCCCACCTGGTGACGGTCTTCGGGTCCACCCGGAACAGCGCCGCGACCTCGGCGGGCGTGAGGAGACGCTCGTGATCCTTATCACCGTTGCCGTTCATCGCCCATCTCCCTTCCCTGGTGCTGACCAACCATTGTCCGAGGGGTCGGCCGATCGGGCCATAGACAAAACGGGCCATTTCCGAATGGCCCCTTTGTACTAGAGCGAGGATGCCTCAGTTGAGGGATTCGCGAATCTTGGCCTCTGCCCACCGTCCGGCCACCCGCTGGTAGAGGTCACCGGCCCGCTCGAGGTCGCCGACCTCGAGCGCGTCGACGGCCTCTTGGATCTCCCCGGCGGAGTGGTCCTCGTCGAGGTCGTTCCAGCCGGCCGAGGCCGCCGCGTCGCCGTAGTCGAGCTCGACGCCTGAGCCGGCCGGGAAGCACGCCAGCCAGTCGTCGATGTCCCGCACCACCGAGGCCACCCCGTCGAGGCCGCCGCGATCGAGCACCCCCGCGGCCCGCCGGGCCCGGCGACGGGCCGCCGCCAAGCCGGTCCAGTAGAACGCCCCGAACTCGCCGTCCGGCCGTTCGACGATCCGGCGCTCGGCGTCGTCGAACAGCACGAACCACCGGACCGGGACGTGCCAGGCGCTCTCGAGCATGGTGGGCACCGCCTTGGGGTTCCGCCGGCGGATCCGGGCCAGCTCCCGTGCGGCCCGCCGGGCCTCGGCCTCGGGCACCAGCGCCTCGGCCACCTCGCCCGGCACGGTCTCCCGCAGCGACAGCAGGCCGGCCAGGATCCGGAGCCGCGTCGTCGACGGGCACACGTACCACCGGCCGTCCACGAAGCGGACCTGCGCGCGATCCTCGTCGCTGGTGAGCAACCCGAAGCGCCCGCCGGCAGCCCGCCGCTGACGGTAGACCGGCGCGCCGGCCGCCTGGTGTTCGCGGCGCACGATGTACCGCTCCCACCGGGCGCGATCGCCCTCGGCGAACACGTCGATCGGCTGGAAGACACGCAGGAATGCGGAGCCGCGCACGGCGGTCATGATAGCGCCGCCCGGTCCGGGCTCCGGTGCTATATTCGCCCGGCTCGGCCGGATTGGAGCGGGTGGTGGGCGTCTTTTCGGAGCTGGGCAACGAGTACGAGGAGGTCGTGTTCTTCCACGACCCCCCGTCGGGTCTCCGCGCCATCGTGGCCATCCACTCCACCGCCCTGGGCCCCGCGCTCGGCGGGACGCGCTTCTATCCCTTCGACTCCGAGGAGGACGCGCTGGTCGACGTCCTCCGCCTGGCGCGGGGGATGACCTACAAGGCCGCGGCCGGTGGACTCGACCTCGGCGGCGGGAAGGCCGTCATCATCGGCGACCCCCAGCGGGACAAGAGCGAGGAGCTACTCCGAGCGTACGGCCGGTTCATCGACTCCCTGGGCGGCCGGTACGTCACCGCCGAGGACGTGGGAACGTCGCGTCCCGACATGGACGTGCTCCGTCGGGAGACCAGGTGGGTCACCGGTGTGTCGAAGCGACTGGGCGGCTCCGGCGATCCGTCGCCGGTCACCGCGTACGGCGTCTTCCAGGGGCTCCGGGCCGGCGTCGAGGAAGCGCTGCGGACGTCCTCCCTGGAGGGGGTCCGCGTCGTCGTTCAGGGCGCCGGCAAGGTCGGCGCCGCGCTGATCCGGCATCTGGTCGAGGCGGGGGCGGTGGTGACGGTGGCCGACGTGGACGTCGATGCGATGGCCCGCGTCGTGGCCGAGCACGGGGTCGAGACCGCCGACCCCGCCAAGGCGCATGCGGTGGAATGCGACGTGTTCGCGCCGTGCGCGTTGGGAGCGGTGATCCGGGACGACACGCTGGCCGAGCTCAAGTGCCGCGTGGTCGCGGGTGCGGCCAACAACCAGCTCCAGCGGCCCGAGCACGCCCAGACGCTTCAGGAGATGGGGATCCTGTACGCGCCCGACTTCGTGATCAACGCCGGCGGCCTGATCAACGTGGCCGACGAGCTGGGTGGCTACGACCGCGATCGCGCCATGGCCAAGGTCGAGGGGATCTACCGGACGCTGCGAGACGTGTTCACGCGAGCCCGGCTCGAGGGAATCACGCCCTCGCGGGCCGCCGAGCGCCTGGCAGAGGATCGGATCGCCACCGTGGGCCGCGTCAGGCTCCTCTGGGTTCCACCGAGTTAGCCCTTCATTTCCAGGGTGTTTGCATCGGCCCCGTTCGTCTGGTACTGATACGCGCGGTTT
>DASQUI010000143.1:0-2158 GCA_035641375.1 Actinomycetota bacterium | reverse complement strand
AGGATCGCCCGCCCCGAACGTCGTCCCTGGTGCGGGTGGCGGTCCTAGTGACGGCGCTGAGCGGCCTGACCGCCGCGCTGGCGTGGGCGGTGGGCGTGTTCATCAAGGGCCGGCTCGACGACTATCTCCGATAACGGCCATCACGGCGTCACGTCCCGGATCTCGCGGACCAGGGATTCGAAGATGCGATCGTCCTCGCGGAGCTTCCCCTCGAGGTTGTACTCGCCGGCGAATCCTTCGATGGCGGCTCGGGTTGCCGCGTCGTACTCCCCCGACGCCGCCCCCTCGTAGCGCCCCAGCCGGGACAGCCGCCGCTGGAGATCGGCGACCAGTTCCGCCGAGGGGTCAAGGACGGGATCGTTGCGGATCAGGATCTCGCGGTCGAAGACCTCGAACACCCGGGCCAGCTCCTCGGCGGCCCGCCGGTGGTCGTCGACACGCAGGTCGACGTAGCGATCGCTGCCTCCCCCATAGCCGGCGGCGGCCCGCACCACGAGCAGCGCCGCCGATTGGCGCCCCCGGCGATCACCTCCCGCGCCGTCGCCGGCCAGGAGCGCCGCCAGCAGCCGGTCGACCAGGTCGCCCTCCGTCGAACGAAACGCGGCATCCATGGCCGCCACGACATCCTCGCCGGTGAGGATGTTGCCCTGGCACGCGTGGTGCTCGCCGCCCAGGCCCCCCGCCCAGTCCAGGCACCGATCTCCCGTGAACGTCGCGGCACGCCCTGATGGGTCGACCGCCCCGATCTGCCGCTGACCGCGATCGGCATCGTCGGTCACGAGCCGCTGGAGCGCCTCCCCGGCGGGCACGCCCTCGGCCATCAGGTCGAGGCCCCGGGGTCCGAACGACACGTCGGCGTGCGCCTGCGTGGCCACGGCGCCCGCGCCGGCCCGGGCCCACGGGACCACGGCGCCGACGGCGGGGAACTTCGAGGCAACGGCGACACCCCAGTCCCCGGCGGAGGGGTCGGCGGCCACGATCGAGAACGTCACGTCAGAGGCGCCACGCCGCGAACAGCCCCGCCACCTCGGGCACCTCCAGGCAGCGGCCGGCCCCGAGGACCACCGTTTCCAGCGGCGTCTCGGTCAGGTGAACCGGCACCTCGCACTCCTGGGAGATCCGCATGTCGAGGCCGCGCAGCATCCCTCCACCGCCGCACAGGAACATGCCGCGCTCCAGGACGTCGTGCCCCAGCTCGGGAGGGCTGTCGGCGAGGCACTCGCGGGCCGTCCCGACGATCCGCTCGACCGGCTCGGACAGCGCCTCGCGGATCTCCTCCTGGGTCAGCTGCAGCTCGCGGGGCATGCCCGTGGTGACGTCACGGCCGCGGACGTCGGTGGGGGTGGCCTCAGGGACCGGATACGCGGTACCACCCGTCATCTTCACGTGCTCCGCGGCACGCTCGCCGATGGCCAGGTTGTACTCGCGCCGAAGGTGTTGCTGGATCACGGCGTCCATGTCGAAGCCGCCGACGCGCACCGACCGCTTCGAGATCAACCCGCCCATCGATACCATGGCCACCTCGGATGTCCCACCGCCGACGTCGACGACGAGGTTGCCGATCGGCTCGTGGATGGGGAGGCCGGCGCCGATGGCCGCAGCCATGGGCTCCTCGATCAGCGTGACCGAGCGGGCCCCTGCCGCTTTCGTAGCCTCCTCCACCGCCCGTCGCTCGACATCGGTGATGGCCGAGGGGACGCACACCAACGTGCGGGGCTTGCTCCACCGGGTCACTCCGACGGTGCGCAGGATGAGCCGAAGCATCTGCGCGGTGATGTCGTAGTCGGTCACGGCGCCGTGCCGAAGCGGGCGCACCGCGACGATGTTGGCCGGGGTGCGGCCGATCATCCCCCACGCCTCTTCACCGAGGGCCAGCACCTCGCCGTCGCGCGCGTTCATGGCCACGACGGTGGGCTGATTGAGGATGATCCCGGCACCCTTCTGGAACACCAACGTGTTGGCGGTGCCCAGATCGATGGCAAGCTCGGCGGATTGGCGCATCAGCGCAACGTCGGCCGGGGAAGGAGGGTCGGCACGAAGGCCATTGTACCGGCCCCCTGCTCCTCGCTGGGCTACCCGAGGGCGCCGCCGGCCGAGATGTACCGTGATGGATCCCCGAACGGGCGGCTGGCCAGGAACAGGGAGGCGTCGCCCCACC
>DASQUI010000142.1:0-4464 GCA_035641375.1 Actinomycetota bacterium | reverse complement strand
CTCCGGCACCTTGCCGGAGAGCCAGCCGGCCCGCCGGTCGATGGTGCGGACCTCGTTGTGCACCCAGAACACCTGCCCGCCGCGGCGAAGCTCGCGTCGGACGGCCCCGAGCGCGGTGGCCTCGTCCCACGGTCCCACGTACGTGAGGACCGGCTGCCGGTCCTCCGGAGGCGTATCGACCACGCTCATCTCCCTGATCCCCGTCAGTGCCATCTCCAGCGTCCGGGGGATGGGCGTGGCCGACATCGTCAGCACGTCGACGTTCACCCGGAGCTGCTTCAACCGCTCCTTGTGGGCCACCCCGAACCGCTGTTCCTCGTCGACAACGAGCAGGCCGAGATCCTTGAACCTGACGTCCTTCGACAGCAGGCGGTGCGTCCCGATGACGATGTCGACCTTCCCCGCGGCCACGTCCTCGATGACGCGACGCTCCTCGGCCGGGCTCAGGAACCGCGACAACATGGCCACGGTCACCGGGAACGGAGCGAACCGCTCGGAGAACGTGACGTGGTGCTGCTCGGCCAGGAGGGTCGTCGGGACGAGCACGGCCACCTGCTTCCCATCCATGACCGCCTTGAAGGCGGCGCGGACGGCGATCTCGGTCTTGCCGTAGCCGACGTCGCCGCAGATCAGACGGTCCATCGGCTTGGTCTCCTCCATGTCCCGCTTCACGTCGTCGATGGCAACGAGCTGATCGCGGGTCTCCCGGTACGGGAATGCATCCTCGAGCTCGCGCTGCCACGGCGCGTCGGCACCGAACGCGTGCCCCGACGCGGCCATGCGCACCGTGTAGAGACGGACGAGCTCGCCGGCCATGTCGCGGACGGCGCGGCGGACGCGGCTCTTGACCTTGACCCAGTCCGACGTGCCGAGCCGGTGCAGCCTGGGCTTCTCCCCACCGACGTACTTGCTGACCACGTCGACCTGCTCCGCGGGAACGTAGAGCCGGTCCCCGCCCGCGTACTCGAGGAGCAGGTAGTCGCGCTCGGCATCACCGATCCGACGGCGGGTCATGCCGAGGTACCTCCCCACGCCGTGCACGCGGTGGACCACGAAGTCACCGTCGGACAGCTCGGCGGCGAAGGAGGCGGCGGACCGTCCGGCGATGCGGGGCGCCTCATGGCCGGAGCGGCGCCGGCCGAACAGGTCGTCCTCGCCGATGACTGCGACGGCATCGCCGAACACGAACCCCTCCACCAGGCCGGATTCGATGAGGCCGTCCTCGGCCAGCGGGGGGACGCCGGCCCGAGCGAACACCTCCAGGATCCTGGTCAGCGTGCCCCGGGCCTCGGCGCTGACGGCCACGCGCGCACCCCGGGCGGCCAGGTCGGCGGCCCGCCCGGCCAGCCGGTCGGCGTTGCCGCGCAGCGCGTCCCACCCGCGGATGCCGAGGTCGATGCCCTCGGCGAACTCGGTCAGCTCGTAGCGGTCCTCGCCGGCCAGGGCTTGCTGCGGGGCGGCCACGCTGTTGGGGGCTCCGGTGGCCTCGGCCAGCATGGCCGCCTCTCCGGCCACCGCGGCGGCACGATCGAGCACCCGCCGGGCCGGGGCCAGGACGAGGGCGGCGCCCTCGGGAAACAGCTCGACGGGGAGGGGCATGCGGTCGAAGAGCAGCGGGGCCGTCCCCTCCATCCCTTCGAAGAACAGGCCGTCGGTCAGCCGGGCCAGGGCGTCGCGCATCACGCCGCCGCTTGCCCGCAGGGCCCGCTCGGCGCGGGCCCGGATATCGTCGGTCGGCACCAGCTCCCGGACCGCGTGGATGACGGCATCGCCGACCAGCACCGTCGTCGTCTGCGTCGACGGCGAGAACTCGCGCACCTTCTCGATCTCGTCGCCGAAGTAGTCGAGGCGCACCGGACGGCTGCCGGTGCCGGGAAAGACGTCCACGATGCCCCCGCGAACGGCGAACTCGCCGCGATGAAGCACGAGGTCGGAACGCTCGTACCCGAGCCCCACGAGCTGCTCGGCCAGCGCGTCGGGCGGGAGCTCCAGGCCAGCCGAAACGGTGAGCGGCTCGGCCTCGCCGAGCGTCGGCACCACCCGCTGGAGGGCAGCCACCACAGGAGCGACGAGGACGAACGGGCCCTTGGCCCGGCGAGCCAGCCGCGCCGCGCGGGCCCGGCGAGCCGCGATCTCCGGTGCCGGGCTGATGCCCTCCCCGGGGAGCGCCTCCCAGGCCGGGAAGAGGGCCACGCGCTCCGCTCCGAGGAACGCCTCTGCCCCATCGGCCAGGTGGCCGGCCTCGCGCGGGCCGGGGGCGACGGCGAATACCGGCGCATCCAGGGCTTCGGCCAGGGCGGCGACCGCGTAGGGGTGACCGGCCGCCTCGGTGCGTCCCACGCGAGGCGGCGTGGCGGCGAGGAGGTCCTGAAAGGCCTCGCTCTCGATCAGCGGCTCGAGCAGCTTCTTCATGCCAGCACGAAAAGGCCGCGGTCACGACGACCCGGCCCTTCGTCCCTGATTATCCCCCTCGGAGGCTACTCGTCCCGCGGTGGGACGCGATTGAAGCGATCCTGGGCCGCGCCGAGGCCCTCGCGGATCAGCGTCTCCACGGCGTCGGCGGCCTTCTCGACGAGCAGGCCGGCCTCATCGCGCTCCCCCTTGGCGAAGGGCTCGAGGACGTAGTCGGCCGGATCCTCCCGCCCCGGCGGCCGCCCCACGCCGAGTCGCACGCGGTGGAAGCCGTCGTCACCGAGCGCCTGCACCAGCGAGCGCAGCCCGTTGTGCCCGGCGGTGGACCCGCCCTGCTTCAGCTTCAACGAGCCGAAGGACAGATCGATCTCGTCGTGGCACGCCACGATCCGGTCGACGTCGACCTTTCGCTTCCGGGCGAACGAGGCTACCGGTGGACCGGAGACGTTCATGAACGCGGCGGGACGCAGCAGCCACACGGTCTCGCCGCCGAGCTTCCCCTCCGCCGCCTCGGCGGCCAGGAACCGGACCTTGCGCAGCCGCCGGCCCCACCGCTGGGACAATCGCTCGACCACACGGGCGCCGATGTTGTGCCGGGAGGATGCGTATCGATCGCCGGGGTTGCCCAGCCCCACGACGAGCCAGGCGCTCACGGGGTGCGGCTACTCGCCGCCCTCGGCGCCCTCGACGCCCTCGGCGGGGGCAGCCTCGCCCTCGCCCTCGGGAGCCTCCTCGCCCTCGGGGACCTCCTCGCCCTCCGGCACCTCGGCCTCCTCTTCCTCCGGAGGAGCCTCGACCTCGAGGACCGGCGGCGGGATCACCGAGACCAGGGTCTCATCGGCCTCGTTGAGGATGGTGGCGCCCTGGGGCGTGGTCACGCTGGCCACGGTGATCGAGTCGCCGATCTCCATGCCGGTGATGTCGGCCTCGAGGTGCTCGGGCACGTTGGTCGGCAGGCACTCAACGCGCAGCACGAAGAGGTGCGTCTCCACGACCCCGCCGGCCTTCTGCCCCGGGGAGTCGCCGACGACGTGGACCGGGACCTCCACCTGGATGGCCACGTCGCGACGGATGCGCACGAAGTCGACGTGGAGGAGGGTGCCGCGGACGATGTCGCGCTGGACCTCGCGGGGCATGGTCAGGTAGTCCTCGCCGTCGAGCTTGAGGTCGATGAGCACGTTCAGGCCGGCGTCGGTGTGGAGGGCGTGCCACATGTCCCGGCTCTCGACCGAGAGGTGGAGGGTGTCCAGCTCGGGACCGTACAGCACTGCGGGCACGCGTCCCCTGGCCCGGAGCTTCCGGGCCACGCCCTTGCCGGCGTCGGTGCGCGTCTCTGCTTTGAGCTTGATTTCCATGATGTGGGCCGTACCCGGCCGATCTCGAATCGTAGCAGGTGGCGAGGGGTGGTGCCCTGCTCGGAACGGTCAAGCCGGACGGTCGCCGGGCCGATACCCGAAGCATGCGACGGATCGCTCTTGCTCTGCTCTTCCTGGTGGCCGCCGCCCGTCCTGCCCTCGCCGATGACGCCCTCTGCTTCGGCAAGCCGGCCACCATCGTCGGCACCGGCGGCGCAAACACCCTGAACGGAACCCCGGGGGACGACATCATCGCCGGCCTCGACGGCAACGACATCATCGATGGCCGGGAGGGCAACGACCTCATCTGCGGCGGCGACGGCCGGGACACCCTGAACGGCAGCGACGGCGACGATCGGATCACCGGCGGCCGGGACGAGGACGTCCTCGATGGCGGTCTCGGCAACGACGTCCTCAACGGGATGAACCACGCCGACGTCCTGCACGGCCGGGCCGGCCAGGATCGGCTCCTGGGCGGGCGAGGGAGCGATCGCGTCTACGGTGGCGACGACAACGACTTCCTGGACGGTTGGTACGGGGAGGATCGCCTGTACGGTGAGTCCGGCGCCGACTACGTCCGGGACACGCCCCACGGCAACGACCGGCTCTACGGGGGCAGCGGCAACGACACGCTGAACCCCATCCACGGCAGCGACTACATCTCCGGCGGGTCCGGCACGGACCTGCTGACGTTCTT
>DASQUI010000141.1:0-4670 GCA_035641375.1 Actinomycetota bacterium | reverse complement strand
GCATCGCCCTGGCCGTTGCCACCCTGGCGGCCATGTTCCTCGGCGGCATCCTCGGCGGCACCCTCGGGACTCGGTGGCACGACCGCCTCGAAGCCCACGAGGGCGAGGTTCACGAGTTTCGCGCAGCCTGACGAACGAGGTGCCGAGTCGCCGGGTTCACGCCCGGCGGCTCAGCCTTCCTCCGGGACCCAGTCCCGGGTGACGAAGCACCAGAACGCCAGCCCCGCCCACGGCCCGTACCGGCGGAACCGCCGGATGATCGTCGCGTCGGCGGGGATCCTGCGGCGGCCGGCCAGCCGCGCGTACTTCGGGCGCGACCACGAGTCGAGGATGAGGCGGGAGTGCCGGCCGGTCATCTGCATGACGTGGGCCGCCGCGTACGGACCGATGCCGGGGAGCGCAAGCAGGTGGGCCTCGACCTCATCGTCGGGGAGGCCCCGCTCGGGGCGGAGCCTCTCCAGGTCGACGTGCCCGCGGGCCACCAGCCGGGCCACCGTCCGCAGATGGGGAGCCCGGTAGCCGGCCCGCACCACGGTCCGGTAGAAGCGCTCCGGCGCGGCTGCCATGGCTGCCGGCGTCGGGAATGCCCTCCCCCGCCGCGCACCGGACCCGGCCGCCGGCTCGCCGAGCTGCTCGACCAGCGCCGTCACCATCTTCGTGGTCAGGGCCCACGAGCAGTTCGTCGTGCAGATCGTCTTGATGACATCCTCGAACACCGTCGGGCTCCGCACCATCCGCCCGGCACCGTGGGAAACCCACGCCAGGTCGGGATCTTCCGCGGCCAGCGCGTAGAACGGCGAGAGGTCCTGATCGAGGCCGAGCACGTGCCGGATGGCCGCCAGGATCCGTTCGGTGGTCCGCGGGCCCGGCGCCCTCCCGAGGACGTCGAGGCGGGCGTGGCCCCTGCGGCCGTCTCGGATATGCACCGTTCGCGGCCGCCCGCCCGCGATGGGCAGCGTGATCTCCATCGTCCGGCGCTCGGGTTCGATCGCCATCGGCGGCAGCTCCGTGACCCCGTGGGAGTTCAGCGTCCGCCACAGGTCGACCGGCTCCCCGCCGGTCCCTCGCAGCGGCAGCACCAGCTCCATCACTGGTGCGATCAGCGGGGCCGTCGGTAACGGCGAGCGTACTCGGGGACGTCGACGCCGGGTGGGAGCCGTGGGTCGTCGATCGGTGGTTGCGGGATCATCTTCAGCGGGATCTCCCCCGCCCACACCGGGAGGTCGTAATCCTCCTCGGTGTCGATGGAGGGCCCCGTCCGCACCTTGGCCGAGGCTTCGTTCAGCGGGATGGCCAGGATCGTGGTCTGCCGGAGCTCCTTCTCGTTCGGCATCCGGGCATCCGCGGAGCGGCCCGGCACGATGTGCTCGACCAGGGCCCGCTGCGCCTCCCATTTCTCCTGCTGGTCGGTGATCTCTCGCAGGGACCCGTACACGAGGACGGAGCGATAGTTCATCGAGTGGTTGAAGGCCGATCGGGCCAGGATGAGCCCGTCGAGGAGCGTCACCACGATGCATCCCTCCGCGCCATCCTTCAGGGCGCGCAGGGTGCGGCTGGCGTTGGAGCCGTGGATGAACAGCGTGTCGCCGCTCCGGGCGTGGATCGTGGGGATCACCCGGGGCGATCTGTCCACGACCACGGCCACGTGGCAGAACAGCGCCTCGTCGAGGATGGCGTGGATGGTGCCGCGGTCGTACACGGCGCGATCGGCGTGCCGCTTGACCTGGGTCCGCTCGGAGGGGGGGTCGGCCATCGGGGTCAGGCTGAGGCTTCCTCGGCTCCGGCGACGAGCTCGATGGCGATGTCGTCCTTGGTGCGCTGCGGGCGGAGGAAGTAGGCCATGGCCGGGATCCCGAACAACGACAGGAGCACGAACAGGCCGACGAGCGTGGAGCGGATCAGCGGTCGAGAGAGATGGCCCATGGCCAACCCATGGTACCCGGTGTGCAGCTGCACAAGGGCGGCCTCCGCTAGGCGGCGGTCTCCGTCTCGGCCTCGTCCCGCAGCATGTCCACCGTGGGGCCGGTTCCGGGGACGAGCCAATACAGGGCCAGCGCGGCGATGATGCCCAGGGCGACCCACGCATTGATCAGCGCGATGATCGTCGTCGCCAGGTACGTGATGGGTCCAGACAGGTAGCTGCGGTTCACCTTCCTGACCGCAGCGGGGTCCGCGTTGGCAACCAGTAGCCGCATGTCGCGAGCCGCGTAGCGCCATACCGCGTTGAACATGACCGCGATGGACGCCATGGTCAGCCCGTACACGACCGTGGCTCCCGACCGGTTGACCTCGTCCCGGATGTACTCGGCCAGCAGCGCCGTCGGCCACGGCAGCGCGGCGATCGTCATCAGGAACACGACGTTCAGGATCAGGAACGTGTTGTTGGTGCGCCCGATGACGGAGAACAGGTGGTGATGGTTAACCCAGATGATGCCGATGGTCAGGAAGCTGACCACGTACGCTGCGTAGCTCGGCCACTGTTGTCCGAGCGCGGCGGCCAGCGACTCCCCCGGTTCAACATGCGGGACGTCGATCTCCAGGATGAGCAGCGTGATGGCGATGGCCATGACGCCGTCGGCGAACGTCTCCAGACGGGCGGTTTCGTTCCGTTCTGCGCCGTCCCGGCGCGCACCCTGGTCCATCGGGGGCATCCTACGACGCTCGCCTCCGATGGACCGACCGACCGTCAGACGGCGACCGGCGCCTGCGGCTTCGCCTCGATCTTCGGTTTGGCGTCAAATCCGGCGCCGTACCCGAGGGCGTGCGCCACCGTGGCGGTGAGCCACATGGCCCCGACGAAGGCGGCCAGCGCCAGGAACACCGGCTCGGTGCCGGCGACCATGCCCCAGATCCACAGGACGAGCGTGCCCGCGCCGAGCGCGCTGATGATCCCGATGTACGCACCGGGTTCGTATGGGACCTGAGGACCCCGACGGGTCAGCCCTGGACGCGCTGGCGGCCGGGCGTCGCCGCCGCGGTCCGGCCCAGCAGGAACCGCACCGGGGTGGGGCCCTTCCCCTTGAGGTCGACGATCTGTCGGGGGCCGAACTCGTACTGGTCGCTCAGCCGCTCGGCGACCGCCTCGGAGACGAGGATGCGGCCCGGCTCGCCGTAGGACTCCAGCCTGCTGGCCAGGTTCACGGTGTCGCCCCACAGGTCGTAGGCGAACTTCCGCTGGCCGATGACGCCGGCCACCGCCGGTCCGGAGGCCACCCCGATCCTCATGACGATGGGGTCGCCCGACGGCCACCGGAGGTCATGCCCCTCCTCCAGGATGGCCAGGGCCATGTCCGCCGCCGCCGTGGCGTGGTCCTTCCGGGGCACCGGCGCCCCGGCCGCCGCCATGTATGCATCACCGACCGTCTTGATCTTCTCCAGCCCGTACCGATCGGCCAGCTCGTCGAACTTCCGGAACAGCCCGTCGAGGGCGTCGACCAGAGCATCGGGAGAGGTCTTGGCACCCTGCTCGGTGGAACCGACGGCGTCGGCGAAGATGATGCTGACGTCGTCGAACGCCTCGGCGAGACGGCCGGTGCCGTTGCGGGCCTTGAGCCTGTCGACGATGTTCTGAGGCAGGATGTTGAGCAGGAGGCCGTCGGAGCGCTGGTGCTCCCGCTCCAGCTGCCGCTCGCGGAGGAACAGGAGGCGGGTGAACCGCTCGATCCGATACGCGGCCAGGATCCCCAGACCGCCGAACGTGGTCAGGTAGAAGGCGGCCAGATGGGTCCGGACACCGAAGATGCCCGGGGTGATGATTGCGTATGGCAGGGAGAGGGTGATGGCCACCGTGGTGAGCAGGGCCTGGACCACGAATCGAACCCGGATCAGCGTGTACGTGAACGCCGTGATGAGGATGATCCCGACGTACCCGAAGTCCGGTGGCATGGTTCGGAGCTCGGCGACGTAGTAGATCCACGCCCCCATGGTGGCCAGGAGCTCTCCGGCAAGCACCCATTCCCAGGTCCGGCGGTAGGCAGGGGTGAAGGAGAGGGCCAGCCCCACGACCAGGATCGGGATGAGGACCGCGTACCGCACCACCAGGTCCACGACCTGGTCGGAGCGGAGCAGGTATCCTCGGAGCCAGAACCCCCAGCTCACCCAGAGCCCGATGCCGATCAGGTGGGCGATCCTGATGTTGGCGATGTTGTGGTGATAGGTGTCGAGTCGGTACGCAGCCTCGACCAACCGGTCCCGGAACCGAAGCGTCAGCCGATCGAGTTCGACCGCCGGCTCCAGCGTCGAGACGCCGGTATCCAGCGCGGTATCGGGTATGCGGCGTGCCCCCAGCATGTCCATAGAGTGTCGCAGACTGCGGGGCTCTCCCCATCGGTATGCTTGCCGCGATTCATGGCAGAACGGGCCGATCGGCTCAGGGCGTCACGCCGCGGCTTCTGCCGGCGACGCTCGCCGGCGGCGTCCCAACGCCCGTCCGGTCGGGTTGTCGAGGTCGGCGGGGCCTCCCGCCCAGGGCACGATGTGGTGGGCATGCACGCACGTGGTCCGCCCGCATCCCGGGAACCGGCAGCCTCGGTCACGGTCCTCGATCCTCCCGATATCGAATGACATGAGTGGGATTCTAACGACGGGGTCTCACATGGACGGCGATCAGTCAGACCGCCGGAGCAGCCGCTAGAGCCGCTCGCTGAGATGCCGATCGAGCTTCGAGACCT
>DASQUI010000140.1:0-2394 GCA_035641375.1 Actinomycetota bacterium | reverse complement strand
CGTCCTGGCCGCGGCTCGGGCCGGCGTGGTCCACGGCGCCGCCCACGTGACCGGCGGCGGTCTCGTCGAGAACGTCCCCCGGATGCTTCCTCAGGGCCTGGGCGCCGAGCTCGATCGGGAGGCGTGGGAGGTCCCGCCGGTGTTCAAGTTCCTTGCCGAGAAAGGCGACATTACAGAGGAAGACATGGCTCGCACGTTCAACCTCGGGCTGGGAATGGTCCTCGCCGTGCCCAACGCCGGCGAGGCCCTCGACGCGCTGCGCGGGGCCGGGGCCCATGCGACCGAGGTCGGCCGAGCGGTCGCCGGCGAAGGGGTCCATCTGTGACCGATCCCGTCGTCACCCTCGACCGGGACGACCCCGACCTCCAGCAGGTCCGGGCCCGCCGGCGGCAGCTCCAGCGCCTGCTGCTGGTCATCGTGGTCGTGCTTGCCGCCGGAGTCGTGCTCTTCTCGATCGCGTCGGAGCAGTTCCTGGACCGCCCCCTCGACGTCCTCGACGTGAGCCTCGTCCGGATCGGCTTCGTCGCGCTGTCCCTGGTCTTCGCCGGTTACATCTTCCTGCGCGAGCGCACCCTCTCCCGGGCCGAACGGTCCCTAGTCGAGGGCAGGGTCCTGGCCGCGGCGCTGTCGAACCGCCTGCATGAGCTCAGCGCGCTGAACGAGGCGGGGAAGGCGGTGACGTCCGAGCTGTCACAGGAACGGATCTTCGACATCATCCTCGTCTCAGCCCGCGATCTCCTCGACGCAACCGAGGCATCGGTGATGCTCGTCGATCCGGAGACGAAGCTGCTTCGAGTGGTGGCCTCGACGGGGCTCGACCCCGCCGTCGTCGACGAGGCCGTCACCGTGGTCGGGGAGGGCGTGGCCGGGTGGGTGGCGAAGTCGCTCGAACCGATCATCTTGCGCGGCGACGCGCGCGACCGGCGGTTCCGCAGGGTCGTGCCCAAGGAGCGCCGCGTGTCGTCGGCGATGTCGGCCCCGCTGCGCAGCGGCGACGACGTCCTCGGGGTGGTCAACGTCAGCGTCTCGAGGAACGGCCGGACGTACTCCGAGCACGATCTCCAGGCCCTGACGACGTTCGCCGAGCAGGCCGGATCGGCCATCGCCAACGCGAGGTTGTTCGAACACGAGCGCCGGACGTCGGCCGAGCTCGCCGAGCTTGAGCGGCAGCGCCGCGACTTCCTGGCCACGCTCACGCACGATCTCAAGACGCCCCTGACGTCGATCCTGGGCTACGTGAAGCTGCTTCGGCGGGCCGGCGAAGGCATCACCCCCGAGCAGACCGACACGTTCACCGACGTGATCGAGCGCCAGGGCCGCCGCATCCTCGAGATGGTCGAGCAGCTCCTCGAGGCCACCCGTCTGGAAGAGGGGGCCCCCGCCCTGGTCAGGGAGCCGCTCGACCTGGCCCGGCTGATCAACGAGCAGGTGCTGGCCATGGGGGGCGTGGCCGGCGGCCGGCGGTTCGACGTCTCGATGCCGACGGACTTCCCCGATACGTACGGGGACCGTCAGGCCGTCGAGCACATCCTCATGAATCTCCTCGAGAACGCGGTGAAGTACACCCCCGACCCCTCCACGATCGTGGTCCGCGTGGAGCCGGCTCCGGGCGAGGTGCGCGTCAGCGTCACCGATGACGGGCCGGGCATCCCCGAGGCTGAGCTGCCTCAGGTGTTCGAGCGGTACCGGCGCTCGGCCAGCGAGAGCAAGAAGGGTAGTGTCGGGCTCGGCCTGTACATCGTCCGCAGCCTGGCCCAGGCCCACGGCGGCCGCGTCTGGGCCGAGAACGTTCCCGACAAGGGCGTCCGCATCACCTTCACGTTGCCGGTCCGGTCGAAGCGCTAGCCGACCGGCCGGCCGTGCCGGACGCCCTTCTCCGGCACGCGAACCATCCGCCCGTCACGATCCTTCACCACGAACGTGGCCGCCGCCTCATCGAACCACTCCAGCGTGCCGACGACCTCGCTCACGTAGCCGTTGGGAAGCTCGTACTGGAACGTCACCCGCCGGCCCACGTGGTCGGGGGTGACCATGTTCTTGCCTCGCATGGGGCCACGGTAGTTGGTCGGTGGGGCGGGCGGCAACTCACAACTGCCTTACTCTGGGCCGGTGCGGGGCGCTCCGATGAAGCGGTCATACCTCGTGCGGTTCGACGAGGGACGCGAACCGGTGTACGCGTTCGTCCGCGCCCGCTCCAAGACGGAGATCTACATCCGCTTGCCTGAGCTCCGGGTGCTCGACCGGCCGCCGGGATGGATGAAGCCCGAGCGCGTCGAGGAGATCGAGCGCCACGGGACGTTGGACATCGACGAAGAGCCGGGCGCGGTGGTGGAGCACCTCCGCCGGCGCAGCCCGTAACGCTCACGGCGCGATGCGGCGGATGCGGCCGGGCGG
>DASQUI010000139.1:0-4436 GCA_035641375.1 Actinomycetota bacterium | reverse complement strand
GCGCTTACGAAACGTTGCGGATGATCAGCGCGTCGCCCTGGCCGCCGCCGCCGCACAGCGTCGCCCCGGCGTACTCGGCGCCCCGGCGCCTCATCTCGTAGGCCGACGTCAGCACGAGCCGAGCGCCGCTCATCCCGATGGGATGGCCGAGGGCGACCGCACCCCCGTTCGGGTTCACGACCGCTTCATCGAGACCGAGCATGCGAGACGCGTGCAGCGACACGGCGGCGAACGCCTCGTTGATCTCGACGACGCCGAGGTCGGTTGCCCCGATGCCGGCCTTCTTCAGCGCGCGCTCCATGGCCAGCGCCGGCACGGTGTGCAGGTACGGGTACCGCTCGGCGCTCATTCCATGGGCAACGATCTCGGCCAGCGGCTCCAGCGCCAGCGCCTCGGCCCGCTCCGGCGACATCACGATCAGCGCGGCGCCACCGTCCGAGATCTGTGACGCGTTCCCCGCGGAGATCGTGCCGCTGTCGAGGAACACCGGACGAAGCGCGGCGAGTGACTCGGCGGTGGTCTCCCCACGTATCCCCTCGTCTCGATCGACCACGATGACCGAGCCCTTGCGTCCGGGAACCTCCACCGGCACGACCTCCTCGGTCATCCGCCCCTCGTCCCATGCCGCCGCGGCGCGCTGGTGCGACCGGGCCGCCCATGCGTCCTGCTCTTCGCGGCCGATGCCGAGCTCCGCATTGACCTCGTCCGAGGACTCCCCCATGTGCTTGTCCGTGAACGTCGACCACAGGCCGTCGTAGATCATCGTGTCGACCAGCTCGGCGTGGCCCATCCGCGCACCCCACCGTGCCTTGGGCAGCACGTACGGCGCGTTCGACATCGACTCCATCCCGCCGGCCACGGCGATCTCGATCTCCCCGGCTCGGATCAGCTGGTCGGCCAGGGCCACCGCGTTCAGACCGGAGAGGCACACCTTGTTGATCGTGATCGACGGGACCTCTTTTGGGATGCCCGCGGCGATGGCGGCCTGGCGCGCGGTGATCTGTCCCGCTCCGCCCTGGAGAACCTGTCCCAGGATCACGTAGTCGACCTGATCGGACTGGATGCCGGCGCGGGTGATGGCCTCGCGGATGGCCGCAGAACCGAGATCGACGGCGGCGACGTCTCGGAACCCTCCACCGAACTTCCCGATCGGCGTGCGCGCCCCGGCGACGATGACGGAGGTGGTCACGATGGCTCCCTTCTGCTCGTGTCTCCATTGTACGACCGGGATGCCGGCCGTCCGGCCCGACGAAACGGGCTATCCTCTCGCAGCGATGGCCAACGTCGCCGCGCCGATCCACCCCGCCATCTGGACCGAGCCCGTCCGGGGCGGGTACCCGGACCCAACGCTGTTCGGGCTCTCCGGGCTCGAGCAGATGCGGGCGTTCTTCAGGAACCTGGCGGCACCGCCGCCGATCCACCACCTGACCGGGATGATCCCGACCGAGGCGCAGCCCGGCGCGGCCACGTTCACGATGCCGGCCACCGGCTGGCTGCTCTGTCCTCCCGGGTACGTGCAGCTGGGGACCCAGGCCATCCTGGCCGACGGCCCGCTCGGCTCGGCCATCCAGACGTCGCTCCCTCCGTTCACCGCGTACACGACCGCGGAGCTCTCCATCAACCACGCCCGTCCCGTCGACGCCTCCAGCGGCACGCTGGTGGCCCGGGGACGCCTCATCTTCGCCGGCCGCTCCCTGGGCCTGTCCGAGACCGTGATCGAGGATGCCCGCGGACGGGTCGTGGCCCACAGCACGTCGCGGTGCGTGATCTTCCCGCCGATGGGACCGCCCCCCGCCGAGCTCCCCGACTACCCTCGGGTCCCTGCGGCCGTCTACGACTCACCCGACCCCTACCTGCGTCCGGAGGTAGGGGAGGTCCTGGGGCAGGACATCTGGGACCGGATGACCGGCCTCGAGGTGATGCAGGGGCTCATCGATGGAGGCCTTCCCGCCCCGCCGATCACGCACCTGACCGGGCTGCGGGCCGTGGAGGTCGCCGAGGGCGTGAGCACGTTCGTCCTTCCGGCCAGCGGATGGCTGTGCAGCCCCCTGGGCCGGGTAGAGGGCGGCGCCATCGCCCTGCTGGCCGACACCGTGATCGGGACCTCGGTGCAGACCACCCTGCCACCTCGGACGGTGTTCCTGACGCTCGACCTGAAGGTCAACTTCCTGCGCCCGGTGAAGGGCGACGGCCGTGACCTCATCGGCCGCGGCACGGTGACCCACCGCGGCAGAACCATCGCCGTGGCCGGGGCCGAGCTCACCGACGCGGACGGCAAACGCGTCGCCCTGGCTACCGGCACGGTGCTGATCGTCCCCGACCGGCCGTGGCGGCTCGAGGATCTCCCCGCCGAGGCCGACGGGTCGGCCGAGTGACCGCCATATGCTGATGGTGTGATCCTCGGCGAACCGGTTCGCGGCGGGTACGGGTACTTCGAACAGCCAGGGCTGTTCTCGCTGCCGGGCCTCGATCAGATCCGCACGTGGCAGAAGCGCGTCCTCCCTCCCCCACCGATCCATCACCTGTCCGGGCTGATCGTCACCGAGGCCGACGTCGGCAGGGCCACGTTCGTCATGCCGGCCAGCCCCTGGTGGCAGTCCGGCGCCGGGCCGTTCCTCGGCGGCACGTTCGGGTTCGTGGCCGACGCCCCACTCGGCATGGCCGTATACACGGCGATCCCGGGGCGGCTCATGCTGGCGACCTCGGAGCTGTCGATGAACTTCCTCCGTCCGGCCACGCCGGCCAGCACGACGCTGATCGCTCGGGCCACGCTCATCCAGGCCGGCCGCTCCCAGGGGCTCTCTGAAGCACAGGTCGAGGACGCCTCAGGGCGACTGCTGGCCCACGCCACGTCGCGGCTGGTGGTCCGGCCGCTCCAGTTCGATCCTCCGCCACCGCCCGGGGAGCTTCCGCCGTTCGAGCCGCCTCCCCAGCCCACGCCCGACCCGTACCTGCGACCCCCCGAGGGCTTCGTCGTGCCCCAGGAGGTGTGGAACGAGACGCCCGGTCTGGAGGTGGTGCAGGGATGGATCAAGGGCGAGCTCGCGATGCCGCCGGTGGCGCACCTGACCGGGTGGCGGGGGATGGAGGTCGAGGAGGGGCGAGCCGTGTGGGCCATGCCGGCCTCGGAGTGGTTCGGGACGTCGTGGAGGACGTTCTACGGCGGCGCCCTCGTGCTGCTCGTCGACAGCGCCATCAACGCCGCCTTCACCACGACGCTTCCGCCGGCGACCTCGTACGGGACCCTCGATCTGAAGATCAACTTCCTACGTCCCGTCGATCTGGACGGCCGCGACCTCGTCGTTCGGGCCGCCGTCGTCCACCGGGGCAGGACGATCGCCGTTGCCACGGCCGACGTCGAGAACGCCGACGGGAAGCGGGTGGCCATCGCCACCGGGAGCTCCATGTACCTGCCCGGACGGCCGTGGGCGGCGGCGCCGGGACCGATCGACGAGCTCCGGGCCCCGGCCGAGGCTGGGTGATCTAGTTCCGGGCGGCCAGCGCCGTGTGGATCACGGCGAGGATCTCTTCGCCGATGAGCTCGTCCCGCTCCATGAGGGCATCGCGGAGCGCCTCCACCACGTCGCGGTTGCGCTCCAGCACCTCCAGGGCCCGCTGCTTCTGGGCATCGAGGAGCTCCTCGACCTTGCGCTTCCCGTCGCCGTCGGACAGCACCTTGCCGACCAGGTTCGTCGCTGAGATGGGACCGTCCGCGACGGCCTCGTAGGACACGAGCGACCCGGCCATGCCCAGGGCCCCGACCATGAGGGCCGCGGTCTGCGTCGCGTTGGCCAGGTCCGAGGCCGGGCCCGTGCCGGGCTCGCCGAGGAACAGCTCCTCGGCGGCCATGCCCCCAAGGGCGATGGCCATCATCGACTCGAGCTCGGACCGCGACTTGGTGAACTTCTCCTCCAGGTCGCCGTGGGCCAGGAGCCCCAGCGACGAACGCCGCTTGATGATCGACAGCACCTCCAGGCGACGGCTCGTGCCCACGAAGTGGGCCACGGTCGCGTGCCCCGCCTCGTGGGTGGCCACGGCGGCACGCTCCCCCTCCGTGTACGACACGGGCTGCCGCAGGCCCAGCTCATCGGAGAGCTTCGCCTCGTACACGTCGGAGGCCCGCATGCCATCGCGGTTGTTGCGGAGGGCAACCAGCAGGGCCTCGTCGAGGAGGTGCTCGATCATGACGGGCGTGTACCCGAACGTGTCGTGAGCGAGCCGCTCGCGGATGTCCTCCTCGTCGAGCTCGGGCTCGTGCATCTTCGCGGTCAGGAAGTAGTCGATCAGGTCGCGACGCTCCTGCTTCGTCGGCAGGTCGAAGTACAGACGTCGGTCGAACCGGCCGGGACGCAGGAGCGCCGCGTCGAGCGAGTCACCGCGGTTCGTCGCCGCGATCAACAGGATGTTGTGGTACGCGGGCCCGCGCGCCCGGATGC
>DASQUI010000138.1:0-2103 GCA_035641375.1 Actinomycetota bacterium | reverse complement strand
TACCGGAAGAGCCGGCCGTCGTCCCGCCGGTCGTCGAACCCCCCGAAGAGCGGGACGACCACGAGCCCTTGAAGGGCCATCGGGAAGTTCTGCCGGATCATCTGGGCCAGCCGGTTGGCCTTGCCCTCCAGCGAGAGACGGTCGCCCACGACCTTCTCGTAGTGCTCGAGCTCCATCTGGAACAGGCGCACGATCTCGACGGCTTGGCCGGCGGCGCCGGCGATGGCGATGCACGAGAGCTCGTCGGCCGGGAACACCTTGTCCATGCGCTCGTCGGCGATGGAGAAGCCCTCGACGGCCCGGCGGTCGCCGGCCATCACGACGCCGCCCGCGAACTTCAGCCCGAGGACCGTGGTGCCGTGCGGGGCCGGGATGGGTTGCCCGGGAGGCGTGGGTACGGCCTCCGGGCGCGAGCTCCGGAGCAGGTCCGCGAAGCTCGGATCCACTCCGATCGGTCCGGAGCCGGGCCCCAGGGGTGGCACGGGTGGCATGGGTGGCACCGCAGGGCCCGAACCGGTCACTCCCCCCCTTTCTGCACGTAGGACTTGATGAACTCCTCGGCGTTCTCCTCGAGGACCGAGTCGATCTCGTCGAGGATCTCGTCCATGTCCTCCTTGAGCTTCTCGCCCTTGGTCGTGGACTCGACCTGGCCGGCGTCGTCGGACCCTTCGCCGCCGTCTCGCTTCTGGGTGCGCTTCTGCTCTTGGGGCACCGCCACTCCTTCTCGATCGGCGTCCGGCCATTCTAGCCGCGGGGGCCGACCGGTCCGGGGTGATGGGGAACCGGGTGCCGATCGAGCCCGGTGCCGGCCCCGGGCCTAGCCGCGGAGCAGCGAGACCAGGGTGGCGGCGTCGGGGGCGTCGTCGAGGAGGCCCGCGACGTGCTCCTTCGTGCCGCGGAGCGGCTCGCGCATCGGGACCCGCTGGAGGGCCTCGTCGCCCGTGTCGAAGATCAACGAGTCCCACGAGGCGGCGACGATCGTGTCGGCGTACCGATCGATGCAGCGGCCCCGGAAGTACGCCCGGGTGTCCTCGGGCGGATCCATCATCGCCCGCTCGATCTCGGACTCGGCCGCTAGGCGCTCGACCTTCCCGGTGGCGGCCAGCCGGTGGTACAGGCCCCGGTCGCGGCGCACGTCGTGGTACTGCAGGTCGATCAGCCGGAGCTTCGGGTCGGTCCACTCCAGGCCGTCGCGCTCGCGGTACGCGTCGAGCAGCCGGTACTTGGCGACCCAGTCGAGCTCGCGGTGCAGGCCCATCGGGTCGTCCTCGAGCCCGTCGAGCACGGCCTCCCATCGCTGGAGGACCTCCCCGTTCGACGCCGTGTCGTCGTTCTCCTTCACGTACCGCTTGGCGTGGTCGAGGTACTCCCACTGGAGCTGGAGCGCCGAGATGGTGCGCCCGTCGGCGAACCGCAGGCGGGCCGACCGGCAGGTCACGTCCCGCGACACCTCGTGGAGCGAGGCCACGGGGGAGGTCAGGGAGAGGTCCGGGAGGAACGAGTCCTCGATCATCTTGAGCACGATGGCGGTGGTCCCGACCTTCAGGTACGTCGACACCTCGCACATGTTGGCGTCGCCGATGATCACGTGGAGGCGCCGGTACTTGTCAGGGTCGGCGTGCGGCTCGTCTCGGGTGTTGATGATGGGGCGCTTCAGCGTGGTCTCCAGGCCCACCTCCGCCTCGAAGAAGTCGGCCCGCTGGGTGATCTGGTACCGACCCCGGCCTCCGTCGGCCCCCGGCCCCTCCACCCCGACCTTCCCGGCCCCGGTGAAGATCTGACGCGAGATGAAGAAGGGCGTGAGGTCTCGGACGATGGTGCCGAAGGGCACCGCCCGGTCCACGAGGTAGTTCTCGTGGCATCCGTAGGAGTTGCCCTTCCCGTCGGAGTTGTTCTTGTACACCGTCAGTCGCTGACCCGGCGGCAGGAGGCGGGCGAGCTCCTCCAGCGACCGTTCGAGCACTCGGGGCTCGAGTACTCGGGGTGCGCGTGGTCGACGTAATAGCGCGAGCCGTTGGGGAGGATCACGTTGACGAGCCCGGAGTCGTCCTCGACTGCCGCCTCGGGGGCCGCGCGCTCGAAGCCGCGAGCGTCGCGCAGCGG
>DASQUI010000137.1:0-2658 GCA_035641375.1 Actinomycetota bacterium | reverse complement strand
TACAGGCGCAGCGCGGCCTCACGCCCGAGCCGCTGGTCGGGGTCGTGGTGGTTCTCCAGGGCCCACATCCCCAGCATCGGATCGAGCGGGGTGACCGGCGTGTCCGAGCCGGCGCCGACCTCCAACCCTCGATCGATCATCGAGCGGAACGGGTTCATCCCCCGGGCCCGTCCCCCCAGGCGCTGCTCGTACATCCCTCCGGCGTGGCCCCACGTGGAGTCGAACGCCGGCTGCACGGAGATGGCCAGGCCGAGCGCACCGGCGCGCTCGACGCGCCCGCCGTCGGCCATCTCGAAGTGCTCGAGCCGGTGGCGGCGAGCCCGGAAGTGCCGGCGGCTGCGCGAGTCCAGCGAGGCGTACACGCGCTCCCATACCCGCAGGGCCTGCTCGACGGCGGCGTCGCCGATGACGTGCAGGCCCACCTGGAGGCCGGCGAGGTGGGCGTTGTGGAGGAACTCAGCCAGGAGATCGTCCTCGTAGGCGAGCTCCCCGCTCGGGGTCCCGTCCTCGTACGGCTCAAGCAGCGCGGCGGTGCGCGCTCCGATGGAGCCGTCGAGGAAGAGATCGCCGCCGATGCGCCCCAGGCCTCGGCTGATCACGTACGGAATGTCCTGCACGGCCACATACGTCACGATCTCGACCGGATGATCGTCGAGCGTGGCCAGCAGGACCTCGACGTCGCGCATCCCGCGCTTGTCGGGGATGGCCATCTCTTGGACGCACGTCACGCCCATCGAAGCGGCCACCGCGGTGGCCCGCAGCTGGGCGTCGCGGACGTCGAGATCCGTGAGCAGGGTCTCGAAGTACCATCGCTGGAGGTACGCGTTGGCCTCGCCGCGCAGCAAGCCGGTGGGGTTCCCGTCGGCATCGCGCTCGGCGCCGGGGCGCTCGACCGCGCGTGACGCCTCGAGGACGGCGGTGTTGACGAGGGTGAGATACCCGTCGACGCGGACGACGATGAGCGGCTCGCGAGACAGCTCGTCGAGGTCGGCGATGCCGAGGAGCCTGGGATCGGGCCACGCCGTCTCGTCGAGCCCCAGCACGAGCAGGTGGCCGGGGTTCGCCGAGACGTGCTGGCGGATCCGAGCCATGGCGTCGTCCCGGCTGGCCGCACCGTGGAGGTCGAGCCCGCCGAGGGCCATGCCCGTCCCGGACAGGTGGACGTGGGCGTCGATGAGCCCGGGCAGGATCGTGGCTCCGGGGAGATCGATGACCTCGTCCGCCTGCGGAGGATCTCCCGCCCCGACCCGCTCGATGTGCCGGTCGTCGACGAGCACCCACTCTCCCGCCCCCAGCATCATGTGGACGCCGGAGGCGCGATACAGCGTCTTCACGAGCGGCTGCTCCCTGGTCGGCGGGCTGGCCGATTGTACCGGGCAGCCCCCCGGGGGCGCGCCTCGGGGCTGCTGCCCCCCGGACCCCTAGAATCCCTTTTATGGTTCGGATGGCCATCCTTCCCAGCGGGCAACGGCCACCGTCTCGCCGGTGGACGGGTGAGGCGGCCGTGCTGGAGCGGGTCCGCGCCATCTGCGAGGAGGTTCGCCGGCGCGGCGACGACGCGCTGGTGGAGCTGACCCGAGATCTCGACGGCGCCGACGTCGCCGGGCGGATCCGCATCTCCCCCGCCGAGCTGGAGGCAGCCGAGCGCGAGATCGCGCCCGAGCTCCTCGCGGCCCTGGAGCGGATGGCCGAAAGACTCCGCGGGGTTCACGCCCGGCAGCTCCCGTCCGCGTGGGAATCGGAGACGGACGGGGTTCGGTTTGGGGAAGTGATCCGACCGCTGGCCGCCGCGGGGTGCTACGTCCCCGGTGGGCGGGCCTCCTACCCCTCCAGCGTGCTGATGACCGCGATCCCCGCCGCGGTGGCCGGGGTGCCCCGCATCGCCGTGTGCACACCGCCGGGGCCCGACGGCTCGATTCCCCCCGCGGTCCTGGCCGCGGCGGCCCTCGCCGGCGCCGGGGAGGTGTATCGGGTCGGCGGCGCCCAGGCCGTGGCCGCCCTGGCCTTCGGCACCGGCACGATCGCCCCCGTCGATAAGGTGGTCGGCCCAGGCAACGCCTGGGTCACCGCGGCGAAGCGCGAGGTGGCCGGCGTGGTCGGCATCGACGGGCTGGCCGGCCCCACCGAGCTGGTCATCGTGGCCGACGCCACCGCCGATCCGGAGGTCCTGGCCGCCGACCTCGTTGCCCAGGCCGAGCACGATCCCCAGGCCGAGGCGATGCTGGTGGCCCTCGATCCCGACCTTCCCGACCGCGTCAACGACGCTCTGGAGGCGGCCACGGCGGCGGCGCCCCGCCGCGACATCGTCGAGGCGGCCCTCGAGCACGCCACGGCGACCGTCGTCGCCGACGAAGGGGCAGCCGCCGAGGTCGTGGACGAGCTGGCTCCCGAGCACCTGCAGGTGGTCACGGCGGAGCCAGACCGATTCGTGGCGGGGGTTCGGTCGTTCGGTGCGGCCTTCCTCGGCTCCCACTCGCCGGTGTCGTTCGGGGACTACGGCGTGGGCTCCAACCACGTGCTGCCGACGATGGGGACGGCGCGATTCGCCTCGGGGCTCCGCGCCGCCGACTTCGTCACGGTGTCGAGCTTCGTCGAGGGGTCCGCGGCCGGTGTGGCATCGTTCGCCGCCGAGGTCGAGCTGGTGGCCGCCTCGGAAGG
>DASQUI010000136.1:0-7913 GCA_035641375.1 Actinomycetota bacterium | reverse complement strand
ACCACCAGCTGCATCTGGGCCAGCGCCTTTCCGGTCAGGGCCAGCGACGCCGGGAGCTGCACGTTGTGCTTCACCGAGATCTCGGTGATCTCCTGGAGGATCGGGCCGAGCTGGATCTCCCTCAGTGACGAGTCCCGGTATCGATCCACCAGCCGCCCCAGCTCCTCCTCGAACCGGCCCACGTCGAGGTCGGCGCGCTGATCCTCCCCGGTCAGCATCAGCACGACGTCGGAGAGGAACGACACGTCGTGCTGCCAGAACGCCATCAGCAGGAGCAGGAGGTACTCGCGCACCTCCGGGCCGACCTCTCCGGTCATGCCCAGGTCGAGGAACCAGATCTTCCCCTCGTGCCACAGGAGGTTCCCGGGGTGCGGGTCGGCGTGGAAGAAGCCGTCGGTGAGGATCTGCCGGTAGTAGGACTCCAGCAGCTGCCGGGCCGCTTCGTTCACCTCGGGCGACGGCTCCGCCAGGTGCAGCCGGATCCCGTGGATGCGCTCCATGACCAGCAGCCGGTCGGTGGAGAAGTCGGTGTGGATGCCGGGGACGTCGAGCCGGTCGTACGGCTCCAGGACCTTGCGCAGCCGATCGGCGTTCGCGGCCTCCCGGCGGAAATCGAGCTCCTGCTGGAGGGAGTCGGAGAGGTGCTCGACGATCATCTCGAGGTCGATGAGCTGCTTGAACGCGGGTTTCCCGGCGGTCTTGTCCGCGAACATCCGTAGGAGCCCCAGGTCCTGGAGGATGTCCTGCTGCGCGGTGGGACGCTGCACCTTGACGACGACGTCCTCGCCGTCGGCGAGCGTCGCCGTGTGCACCTGGGCGATCGTGCCGGCGGCCAGCGGTTCGGGATCGATGTGTTGGAACACGTCCTCCCACGGCACCCCGAGCTCCTGCTCCATGACCTCGACGACCTCTTTCTCGGACATCGGGGGGACCTCGCTCTGGAGCGTGGACAGCTCGTCGATGTATTCCTGGGGAAGGAGATCCGGCCGGGTCGACAGGATCTGGCCGAGCTTCCCGAACGTCGGCCCCAGCTCCTCGAACGCCTGCCGCAGCCGCCGGGCTCGCTCGCGGAGGTCGTCGCCCGGACCGATCGGCTTGAGCAGCTCGCGGAGGCCGTGCTTGCTCATCACCCGCCCGATGCGTGTGGCCCGACCCAGGAGATGCCCCTCGACGGGCGGCTCTTCGCGGGTGATGACCGGCACCGGCTTGGGAACGTTCGGGTCGGAGGTATCCACGATGAACACAGAGCACGGCGCGTTGTGGGAGACGCGGTTGGGGACGTTGCCCAGCAGGAACTTCTTCCGCCCGGCCATGCCGACGTTCCCCACCACGATCGCATCCGTGCCCTCCTGGCGGGCCACGTCGACGATCGCCGCGGCCGGATCCTGGTCCACGACGACGCGACCACGTCCGCGCGACCCGACCAACTCGGCGGCGAAGTCACCGAGCTCGGCCGTGGCCTGCGTGACCCGGGCCCCCTCTTCCGCCGCCGTCGCGCCCTCCGCGGCTGGTGCGGGCAGCAGCACCTGGAGCACCAGCAGCTGCGCGTCGTAGCGCGCCGCCATGTCGGCGGCGTGACGAACGGCGCGGTCGCTTGAAGGAGAGCGATCGGTGGCGACGAGGATCTGCTTCACGCGAGCGATGATACCCTCCGCCTCCGTGGGTGAGGCATGAGCGAGATCACGACGACCAGGCCGCGCCTGGTCACGCTCCCGTTCGTGCTGGTGGCGGTGGCGTCGCTCGCGTACTTCACCGCCGACGGCGTCCTCATCCCCACCGTTCCGCTGTTCGTGAAGGGGCCGCTCGCCGGAGGGGACGTGGCCGTCGGTGTTGCCGCCGGGGCGTTCCCGGTGGCGGCGTTCCTGCTCCGTCCGTTGACGGGGCGTTTGGGCGACCGGCGAGGGCGGCGCCTGCTGCTCGTCGTCGGCGCCGGCCTGTTCGGCATCTCGGTGCTCGCGTACGAGCTGGCCGAATCGGTCCCCGTGCTGGTCGCGTTCCGCGTATTGACGGGGATGGGGGAGGCGTTCTTCTTCGTAGGCGCGGCGGCGGCCATCTCCGACCTCGCCCCACCCGACCGCCGCGGGGAGGCGCTCAGCTACTTCTCGCTCTCGCTGTACGCAGGCATCGGGCTCGGTCCCCTGATCGGAGAGGCCGCCATCCGCGGCGCCGACTTCACCCTCGTGTGGGCGCTGACCGCCGTGATCGCCGGGGTGGCGCTGGTCCTTGCGCTCCCCGTTCCCGAGACCCGCCCGGAGATGGACGCGGCGCTCCCACGAGGGATGCACCGGCTCTTCCATCCGCGCGGCCTCCTCCCAGGGTCGGCGCTGTTCGCCAGCGTGCTCGGCATGGCCGGCTTCTTCGCGTTCGCCTCCCTGTACGCGCGCCAGCTCGGGCTGAAGGATTCGCGCCCCGTCTTCCTCCTCTTCTCCGCGGTCGTCCTGCTCGTTCGAAGCCTCGGTGCCAAGATCCCCGATCGGATCGGCGTTCGGCGAGCGGCGCGCGGCGCGCTCATCCTCGACGCGCTGGGGCTCGTGATCGTGGCGTCGTGGCGGGAGCCGCTGGGGTTGTACCTGGGGACAACCGTCTTCGCCCTGGGCGCGTCGCTGGCGTTCCCGGCGCTGATGGCCATGGCCGTCGGGTCCGCACCCGAGGCCGAGCGCGGCTTGGTGGTGGCCACGGTCACCGCGTTCGTCGACCTGGCGTTCATGGGGCCGCTGGTGCTGGGGTTCGTCGCCGATTCGTTCGGATACGCCGGGAGCTTCCTCGCCGCGGCCGCCATCGCCACGATCGGGTTCGTGTTGCTGTTCACTCCGGCGGCGATCAGCCGGACCGAACGGTGAAGCGAGGGGTTGGCCACGGCGCGACGTGAGCGACATCGGGAGCTTCGCCGCGGCGGAGTCCGGGATGCGCTCAGCCGAGCGAGGCCAGATCGATGGCCTCCACGATAGCGGAGACGTCCAGCCCGGGGGTGGGCCCTCCGGCGATGACGTAGACGACGTCGCCGACGGCGGTCACGCCGAGACCATGTCGCGGCGTGGGAAGCGCGGGGAGGGCGACCCACCGTTCGCTCTCGGTGCTCAGCGCCTCGGCCTCCTCGAAGGTGCCCTCCGAGTCCTCGCCGCCCGCGGCGACGAGCCACGCTCCCGCGGTGGCCGCGGCGGCCAGCCCGCCCCGCGGCGTGGGCATCGATGGGAGGCTCGACCACGTCCCCGAGCGAACGTCGAACGCCTCGGCGGAGGCCAGGTTCCCGTCGCCCGTGCGTCCCCCCACCGCGAACAACCGCCCGGCCGCGCCGGCCACCCCGAGGTGCTCGCGTGGCGTGGGAAGCCCTGGCGCCGTCGACCACGTGCCCGCATCCGGATCGAACACGAGCATGCTCGCGGCCAGCCCGTCGGCACCGACCCCGCCGGCAACGAGGAGCGTCCCGTCGACGATGGCCGCGCCGCCGGCCGCTCTCGGCTCGGGCATGGACGGCAGCTCGCGCCACGCGTCGTCCTCGAGCAGGAAGGCGCGGTCGGTGGGATCGCTCAGGCCGTCGAGGTACCCCCCGACCACGTACACGCCGTCGAGGCCGCCGGCGGCCATGGCGTGGTTCACGGGGTGCGGGAGCGGGGGCCCGGCGGTCCACCGATCGGCGGTAGGGTCGTAGACCTCGACGATGTCCACCGTGGCCCCGCTGCCGACGAATCCGCCGACCACGTAGATGCGCTCGCCGTGCTCCGCGGCGGCCACCTCGGTGCGCGCCGTGAGTGCGGGGGACTGGATCTCCCACACGAGTCCCGGAGGCGCCGGGGAGGGCGACGGTCCGGGCGGCCCGGCCGGCGGAGCGCAGGCCGTCACGGCCACCGCCGCCGCCACGGCGAGCTTCACGGATCGGGTGTTCGGGCCACGAGGTCGCGGAACGCAGCGGTGAGCTTCTCGGTGACCGGCCCGGGAACGCCGGGCAGGGGAGCCTCGTCGACGAGCCGGATCGGCTGAAGCTCCCGCGTCGTCGACGAGAGGAAGGCCTCCTCGGCGCGAGCCAGGTGGTCGGCGGGGCGGTCTTCCTCGCCGGCGGGGATCCCCATCTCCGCGACCAGGAAGACGTTCGTCCCCGTCCCTTCGCACAGGTTGCCGGCGACGTTGGCGAATAGCGCCTCGCCCGCGCCGCGCCCGACCGCCCAGGCCAGGGCTCGGACGTTCTCCGCGTAGGAGGTGCTCTTGACGTCGGCCGCGGACGGTCTCGAAGACTCCGTCGCCGACCAGGAGACCGTGGTCCAGCGGGGAGATCCGGGCCTCCTCGACGGGGACCAGGGAGCCATTCAGCCAGACCAGCATGCCGGCAGTGTAGCCACCCCCCTGGGAGCCGGCTTGAGGTCGTTGACAAACCGACCGGTCGGTTTGTAAGGTGCCAGCCGTGAGCGCTCACGCCGAGATCAAGACCGATCGTGGGGTGGAGACCCGGCGGCATATCCTCGATGTGGCGGCGAGGGTCTTCGCCGAGAAGGGCTACGCCGGGGCGTCGTTCAGCGCGCTCATCGAGGCCAGCGGGCTGACCAAGGGGGCGTTCTACTTCCATTTCCCGTCGAAGGAGGCCCTGGCCCTGGCCGCGTTCGGGCACACCCAGGAGAAATGGGTGTCGGCGGTGCTGGACGCGACCGACGGTTCCGCCCCCGCCGCCGATCAGCTCGAGGCGATGCTGGAGGCGGCGGTGCACTTCCACGAGACCGAACCGGCGGCGCGCTGCGTTGCCCGGCTGTGCTTCGAGCTCGGCGAGGCGTCGTCGCTCCGCCCGCAGCTCGTGCCGTACCTCACTACCTGGGAGGAGATGGTCACCGCGCTGATCCGCGGGGCCCAGGACGAAGGCGATTACCGGCCGGATTTCGATGCCATGGCGGCGGCCCGCGTCTCGGTGGCCGCGTTCATCGGCATCGCCGACGTCTCCCAGGTGGTCTCGGAAGGTCAGGACCTCCGCCGCCGGGCGGAGGAGTTCCGCGACGTGTTCGTACGGGGGATGAGGAGGGGTGCACGTGAGTGAGAACGGAGAGCGCCGGCGGCTGTTCTTTCGCCTGGGATTGTTCGCCCACCGGCGCCGGTGGTGGGTCGTCACGGCGTGGCTGCTGATCTTTGCAGCGGCCCTCCCGCTGTTGGGGAAGCTGTCGGACCGGTTGTCGCAGGGTGGGTTCGAGGTACCGGGATCGCAATCGGCACGAGCACTGGAGCTGAGCCGTGAGTTCCGGGGTCGCCACGACATCACCAGCACGCTCGTGGTGTGGTCCGAGACGGGAACGGTGCAGGACCCCGAGTTCGTGGCCCTGTTCCAGGACGTGCGGACGGCGCTCCTCGCTGGGCCCGGCGTCGCCGAGGTCACCGACCCGTACGTCCTGCCCGAGCAGGAGGCGGCGCGGTACTTCTCGCAGGACGGAAAAGTCCTCACCGCCGAGGTCGGCCTCACCGATAACCAGGACCAGGCGCTGCGCCACGCCGAGGACCTGAACGAGATCGTCGCTGAGGCATCGGGGGGCAGCACGGACGTACGCGCCCTGCTCACGGGTGACGCCCCGTTCTACGCGGCGTTCACCGAGATCACCACGCACGACCTGGAGCGGGCCGAGCGGATCGCCTTCCCCCTGAGCCTGCTCATCCTCGTGCTGGCGTTCGGGTCGCTGGTCGCCGCCGGTCTGCCGCTGGGCCTGGCGCTGCTCAGCCTGGTGGTGACGTTCGGCGCCATCTCCCTGATCGCGGCGACGACGACCGTGAGCATCTTCACCCAGAACATCGCCTCGATGATCGGGATCGGCGTCGGCATCGACTACTCGCTGTTCCTGCTGACGCGGTTCCGTGAGGAGCTGCGGGCCGGTCGCCAGAACGGCGACGCCGTGGCCGCGGCCATGGCCACCAGCGGCAAGGCCGTGTTCGTCTCGGCGCTGACCGTGGTGGTGTCGTTGTCCGGCATCCTGCTCGTCGACATCGCTGCGATCCGGTCGATGGGCCTCGGGGCCATGGTGGCGGTGGCGGTGGCCTGCGCCGCGGCGCTGACGTTGCTGCCGGCGCTCCTGTCGTCCCTGGGTCCCCGGGTCGACAAGTGGGCGATCTTCCGGCGGAAGCGAGCCGAGGCCGGCTATGGGGGCGGGTGGTGGCACCGGTGGGCCACGGCGGTCATGCGCCGTCCGTGGACGGCGCTGATCTTGACTGCGGCCATCGTGATGACGCTGGCGTTCCCGGCGCTGCACCTCCGGCTGGGCTCGTCCGGGCCGGACATCTTCCCCGAGGACGCCACGCCGCGAGTCGCCGCCGAGGTGACGGCGGAGGCCTTCGGTGAGGGACAGGTCTCCCCGGTGGTGGTGTTCCTGGAGAGCGACGACGCCGTCGAGCTTTCCGCCGTGGCCGCGATGACCGAGGCGATCTCGGCGGACCCAGAGGTCACCCGGGTCGTATCGTTGGCCACCGTTCTCCCACCGGAGGTGCCGCCCGGCCAGGAGGCGGCGTTCCTCGACTCGCCGCAGGGACGGCCCCTGGCTGCCATGTTCCTGGCCGACGGCGGGCGGATGTCCCAGCTCACCGTGGTCACCAAGAGTGGGCCCCAGACCGAGGCGAACCAGGCCTTCGTCGAGCGGCTCCGGGACCGTCTGGAGACGATCGTTCCGGAGGGGACCGAGGCGATGGTCGGTGGCTCCCCGGCCCTCAACGTCGACATCAACCGGGAGATGGAGAGCAGCATCGTGCCGGTCGTGGCCATGGTGTTGATCCTGTCGTTCCTCCTGCTCCTGCTGTTCTTCCGCAGCCTGCTCCTGCCGCTGAAGGCCATCATCATGAACGGCGCCTCCGTCGCCGTGGCCTACGGCCTGCTGGTGTTTGTCTTCCAGGACGGGCACTTCCAGGAACTGCTCGGGTTCAACACCGCAGGCCATATCGAGGTGTTCATCCCGCTGTTCCTGTTCAGCATCCTGTTCGGTCTGTCCATGGACTATGAGGTCTTCCTCCTGGCCCGGATCCGTGAGGAGTACCTGCGCACCGGCGACAACACGGAAGCGGTGGGATGGGGGCTGGAGCACACCGGACGCATCATCACCAGCGCCGCCGCCATCATGGTCACGGTGTTCGGAGCGTTCGCCGCGGCCAGCCTCGTGCCGATCAAGGCCATGGGGTTCGGTCTGGCCGTCGCGGTCCTGCTGGACGCGACGCTGATCCGGGTGGTGCTGGTGCCGGCGTCGATGCGCCTAATGGGCAAGTGGAACTGGTGGCTGCCGAAGTGGCTCGATCGGATCCTTCCCCGGGTATCGGTGGAGGGAGAGCCGCCCGTCGTCGAGGCCGAGGCCCCGGTCGTCACGAAGGCGTGATCTCCGGCGGGCTCAGCCCGTCGGCGATGGCACCAGCGGTGAGCCCTGCGGCGAAGCGATGCCCGGCGCGGGGCTCGAGTGGGATGGACCCTTCTTGGCGTCAGGCGGAGATGGCTGCGGCCAGGCCTTGGAGCCGCTCGGGGCGGGCCCGGTAGTACACCCATTTCCCACGGCGCTCCCGCTCCACCAGGCCGGCCTCGTGGAGCACCTTCATGTGATGGCTGACGGTGGGCTGGGAGAGGCCCATCGGCTCGGTCAGGTCGCAAACGCATGCTTCCGGCCGGGCCGCCACGAAGCTCAGCAGACGGAGGCGGGCCGGGTCGGCCAGCACCTTCAGGGCATCGGCCAGGCGCTTGGCCTCGTCCTGCTGGAGAGGAGACTCCAGCAGCGGGGGGCAGCAGTCCAGATCGATCTTCACGGCAATATATTGACAGACGTCGATGGATCCGGCAAGATATCGACCGTCATCGATATGAGGAGGTCGCCATGTCTCGAGTGCAGCTGGCCCTGAACGTCTCCGATCTGGACGCCGCGGTGGAGTTCTTCGGGAAGCTCTTCCGGGCGGAGCCTGCCAAGCGGCGTCCCGGCTACGCG
>DASQUI010000135.1:0-16022 GCA_035641375.1 Actinomycetota bacterium | reverse complement strand
ACCTGATGGAGTGGTCGCGGAAGAACGGCGAGCGGCTGGCCCAGACGATCCGCCGCGAGGTGAAGAGGCAGATCGTGGCGCTGGGCGTGGCCACGAAGGGCGAGGTGGAGTCGCTGAAGAAGCGCGTCGCCGCGCTCGAGGCGAAGCCGGGGCGAGCCCCGGCCCGGAAGACCACCGCGAGGAAGACCACCGCGAGGAAGACCGCAGCCCGGAAGCGAACCACGTGAGACGACGCCTCGACCACGAGCTGGTCCGTCGCGGCCTGACCCGGTCTCGAGGTGAGGCTCGCGATGCCATCCTGGCAGGCCGGGTCACCGTGGCCGGCCGCCCGGCGCTGAAGCCGGGTGGGCTCATCGCCACGGAGGAGCCCGTCGTCGTCGCCGGGGAGCCGCGACCCTACGTGTCCCGCGGCGGCGAGAAGCTGGCCGCGGCGCTGGACCGGTTCGACGTCGACGTGGCCGGGCGCCCGGCCCTCGACGCCGGGGCCTCCACCGGGGGATTCACCGACGTCCTGCTGTCCCGGGGGGCCGAGCACGTCGTCGCCGTCGACGTGGGCTATGGACAGCTGGCCTGGCCGCTTCGGAACGACCCGCGGGTGACCGTGATGGAGCGGACCAACGCGCGCACCCTCCGCGCCGAGGACCTTCCCTTCTGGCCGGAGGTCGTCACCGCCGACGTCTCGTTCATCGGCCTGGCCAAGGTCGTGCCGGCGCTGGTGGGGGTGGCCGCCGACGGCGCCGACCTGGTGCTGCTGGTGAAGCCGCAGTTCGAGGCGGGGCCCGAGGAGGTGGGCCGGGGCGGCATCGTCTCCGATCCGCACGTCTGGCGGCGGACCGTCGAGGACGTTGCCGCGGCGTGCCGGGCTGCAGGCGCCGGCCCCCGGAGGGTGATGGCCTCGCCCATCCGTGGGCCCGCCGGGAACGTCGAGTTCCTCCTGCACGCCCGTGTGGGGGAGGCCGGGGAAACGCTCGACCTGGACGCTGCCCTCACCGAGGTCCCGGCGTGAACGTCGGGTTCGTGGTCCATCCGGCTCGCGAGCACGCCGTGGAATCGGCGGCATCGCTGGTGACGTGGTGCCGTGGTCAGGGACTGGCCACCCGGTCGCTGGACGAGGTCGACATCGGGGCCGAGCAGCGCACGGCCACGGACGAGTTCCCCGCCGGGCTGGACCTCGTCGTTTCCGTCGGCGGCGACGGCACCCTCCTCCGCGCCGCGCTGCTGGCCAGCCGGGCCGATGCTCCCGTGCTCGGTGTCAACGTCGGCCGGCTCGGGTTCCTCACCGAGGTCGATCCCAGCGAGGCGGCGGCGGCGCTGGAAGCGTTCCTGGCCGGTGAGCTGGAGATCGAGGAGCGGGCTGCGCTGATGGCCGAGACCGAAGGCACCGGTTGGGAGGAGCCGCAGTGGGCTCTCAACGAGGTCATCGTGGAGAAACGGGCTCCGCCCCGCATGGTCACGCTGGCCGCGTTCGTCGGCGACGACGAGATCACCACGTTCTCCGCCGACGGCGTCATCGTGGCCACGGCCACCGGGTCCACGGCGTACTCGTTCGCGGCGCGCGGCCCCATCGTGTCGCCGCGCCTCGACTGCCTCCTCATCACCCCGGTCTCGCCGCACATGGTGTTCGACCGCGCCCTCGTCCTCGCCCCCGACGAGCGTGTCACGCTGGAGGTTCGGGGGACGGAGCCGGGCCTCCTCTCCGCCGACGGCCGTCCCGCCCGTGAGCTTCCCGTTGGATGCCGCGTCCACATCCGCCGGGCCGAGCACCCCGCTCGGCTGCTCCGTCGGAAGGGCGGGGAGTCCTTCTACTCGCTGCTTCGCTGGAAGTTCTCTCTCCCGTCTGGACCGCCGGGAGCGACATAGGTGTCGGTCCGGGTGCCCGAGCGTTGGCCGCCGGTCACCTACTGGATGAAGGCCACTGTCGGTGTGCTGGTGGTCCTGGCTCTGGCCCGTGCGGTGATGGCCGTCGGCAATATCGTCGTTCTCCTCGTCGTGTCGCTGGTGCTGGCCATCGGCTTCGAGCCGGCGGTGCGCTGGCTCATCGGGCGAGGGATGAAGCGCGGGTGGGCCGTAGCCGTGATCTTCCTGGCCGGGTTCGTCGTGGTGACCGGGTTCATGGCTCTGGTCCTGCCCATCATCGTCCGGGAGCTTGGCGCCCTGCTGGCCAGGGCCCCGCAGTACATCGCTCGGGCGCAGCAGGAGAGCGAGCTGTTCCAGCGGCTGAACGAACAGTTCGACCTATCCGAGCGGATCCGCTCCGCGGCCGGCGACATCCCCGGCACCGCGCTGGCGCTGGTACGCAGCTTCACCTCGTTCGTGTTCAACACGATCACCGTCGTCATCCTGACGCTCTACTTCATGTCGGCGATGCCCCGCATCCGCCGGGGGACGGCCATGCTCCTGCGGCGGGAGGATCGCGATGAGTTCGACACGATCCTGGAGAACTCCACGCAGCGGGTCGGCGGATACGTCCTCGGCAACATCGCCATCAGCATCGTCGCCGGTGTGGCGGCCTTCATCGCGCTGCTTGTGATCGGCGTGCCGTATCCGGCGGCGCTGGCGTTCTGGGTCGCGTTGACCGATCTGGTTCCCACCATCGGGGCGATCCTCGGCGCCCTGGCCGCGGTGCTCGTGGCGGCGTTCGTCGGCGTCCCAGAGCTCGTTGCCACGGCGATCTACTTCACGGTCTACCAGCAGGTGGAGAACTACGTCGTGGCCCCCCGGGTGATGCGCCGGGCCATCGATATGTCGGCGGCGACCGTGATCGTGGCCGTCCTGGTGGGTGGAACGCTCGCCGGCGTGGTCGGGGCGCTCCTGGCCATCCCCGCCGCCGCCATCATCAAGGTCGTGCTCAACGAGCTGTACTTGCCCAGGCGCCTCGATGAGGTGGGGACCGAGGCGTGAGTCATCCCGATGGGCCGGTGGCGCCGACCGTGACGGACCCGCCCGGAGGTAACGTTCCGTCCCGCGGAGCGGTCCAATCGGGCAGCGCGGGGGGAGGTCCGATCCACCCGCAAACGGAAGGAGGACTGGATGGCTGAGGGGTACGGTGGCGGGGGAGTGGCCCGCATGTACGCCTGGATCTTCGGCATCGCCTACCTGGCGGTGGCCGTGCTCGAGCTCGTTTCGAAGAGCGAGGGCTTGAGCATCGGCGACGCGGAGATCCTTTCCTTCGGGACGCTCCACAACATCATCCACTTCGCCGTGGGCGTCGTGGTCCTCGGCTCGGCGTGGGCCGGCGAGGGGGCCGCTCGGGCGGTCGCCAAGGTCGTCGGTGTGGTCTTCCTGGCCATCACGGTATGGAACATCGTGGCCGGGGACTCCTACGCCGACTTCGTCGGCATCGAGGGTGGCGAGCTGCCGGTGGCGTACACGATCGTCCATGCGGTCACGGCCATCGCCGCTCTGTACGCGGGGTTCTCGGGCCGCCGGGTCTACGGGGAGGCCACGGCCTGACCACGCCGGAGCGACGGCAAAGCGCGGGAGGCCGGTCCCGGCCGGCCTCCCGCCGTCTCGTCCGGGCCGGTCTCGTTGTCGTGGCCATCGCCGCGGTCGGGGAGGGCGGGCACCAGGTCTTCCTGCGGTGGGGCGACGAGCTGGGGCATCACGCCTTCCACATCCTGTTCGGGGTCGGCGCCTTCGTGGTGTTCGGCATCTACGCCCTCGTCGACGTTCTCCGTCACGGTCCACCCCGGATCCGTCCGCCATCGGAACCTCCTGGCGAGGACTGATCGGGGAGACCGGCCCGCGGGGAAGAAGAAAGGGCCCCCGGCGGGTAACCGGGGGCCAGGGAGGGAGGGGGCACTCACGTCCGCCTCCGGGGCCCATGCTACCCCTCCGGCCCGGCCACAAACAGCCGGCATGGGCTTTTTTCCAATATTTTTCATGGAACCTTCTCCGTAGGGATGTCGGCCCCGAACGGTAGGATTCGCCCCGGATGCTGCGTGAGCTGCATATCTCCGGGCTGGGGGTGATCGAGGACATCACCCTGGAGCTGGCCCCTGGCCTGAACGTGCTGACGGGGGAGACCGGGGCCGGAAAGACCATGGTCACCGTGGGGCTTGCTCTGGCCCTGGGCCGCCGCTCCCAGGCCCACCTGGTCCGCTCGGGGCGCGAGCGGGCCGGCGTCCAGGCCCGGTTCGAGGTCGAGGGGTTCGAGGAGTGGGCCGACGAGGGGGACCTCGTCCTGGCCCGCAGCGTGGCCGCCGACGGCAAGTCCACGGCCCGGGCCGGGGGGCAGCTGGCGCCCTTGGCCACGCTGGCCGATCTCGGTGCCGACCTCGTCGAGGTGCACGGACAGCATCAGACCCAGCGGCTCCTCTCACCCGCGGCCCATCTGGAGTTCCTGGACCGGTTCGCCGGACCCGCCCATCTGGACGCCGTGGCCGCCTACCGCGACGTACACGCCCGGCTCCGCGAAGCGCGTCGCCGGCTCGACGACCTCGACGCCCGGGCCCGGGAGCGGGAGCGGGAGATCGACCTCCTGGCCTACCAGGTTGGCGAGATCGAGGCCGTCGGCCTGGATGCCGGGGAGATCACTCAGCTCCAGACGGAGGAGTCGCGGCTGGCTCACGCCGAGCAGATCCGCTCGCTGCTAGGCGAGGCGCGGGAGGCGCTCGATGGCGCCGGCGCCGACGCCATGGCCTCCGCGGCCGGAGTGATGGAGCGGGTGGCAGAGCTCGACCCGGACGCCGGGCCCCTGGCGGCCCGACTGCGCTCGCTGGCCGAGGAGGCCCGAGACGCCGCCGCCGAGGTGCGCGCTCGCGGCGACCGCGTCGAGCTCGACCCGGCCCGGCTCGAAGCGGTTCGCGATCGCATCCAGGCCATCCACTCCCTGGAGCGGAAGTACGGCGAGGGAGAGCACGGCGTCTTGGCATATCTGGCCGAGGCTCGCTCGAACCTGGAGACCCTGCGGCGGGCCGGCGAGGAGCGCGACGGGTTGGCCGCGGAGGTGGAGCGCCTGTCGGCGGAGGCGTCCGTCCACGCCGGCAGGCTGACCGAGGCCCGAACCGCCGCGGCGCCCCGGCTCGCCGATGCCCTGGAGGCAGAGCTCCACGAGCTGGGGATGGAGGGAGCGGCGGTTCGCATCGAGCTGCGCCTCCCCCCGGAGCTCGCCGGCGACGGCGCCGAGACCGCGGAGATCCTTCTGGCCGGCGGGACGGGGCAGGAGCCGCGTTCGCTGGTCAAGGTGGCCTCGGGAGGCGAGCTGTCCCGGACCATGCTGGCCTGCCGGACCGTGCTGGCCGATCTTGACCGCGTGCCGACGCTGGTGTTCGACGAGGTGGACGCGGGCATCGGCGGACGGGCCGGGGTGGCCGTGGGGCGCCGCCTGGCTCGGCTGGCCCGGACGCGCCAGGTGCTGGTGGTGACGCATCTCCCCCAGATCGCGTGCTTCGCGGACCGGCACTTCCGCGTGACCAAGGAGGAGGGGACGGCCGGCGTGGCCGCCCTTGACGAGGACGAACGGATCGGCGAGCTTTCCCGGATGCTGTCGGGGATGCCCACCGACGAGGCCGCCGCCCATGCCGGGCAGCTGCTGGAAGAGGCCGCCCGAGAGAAGGCGGGCCGGTAGCCACCCGCGGTATCGTCACTCCGTGACCGACGGAGAGAACGATGGGACTGCGGCTGGCCCGTCCTAGGGAGACCGGATCGAGAGGCGACGGCGTGGCCCGCGTCGATACGCGGACCAAGCGGCTCCTGACGCGGGTCCGCCCAGGCGACATCGCGGTGATCGATCACGAGGATCTGGACCGGGTCGCCGCCGAGGGGCTGGCCGCGGCCGGCGTGGGCGCCGTGGTCAATGCCAGCCGCTCCATCACCGGCCGGTATCCGAACCTGGGCCCCCGGATCCTGCTCGACGCCGGCGTCCCGCTCGTGGACGGCGTCGGGCCGCTGCTGCTGCGGAAGGTCCACGAGGGGACCCGTCTCCACCTCGACGGCGATCGTGTCTTCGCGGGGGCGGAGCTGATCGGCGTGGGGGTCCGCCAGAGCGAGGAGTCGGTGCGGCGGGACATGGGGGAGGCGGAGACGCGTCTGGAAGAGACCATGCAGGCCTTCGCCCGGAACACCCTGGAGTACATAGAGCGCGAGCGCGACCTGCTGTTCGGCGGTGAGGGCATGCCGGAGCTGGCCACGGATCTCTCGGGACGTCACGTCCTGGTCGTCGTCCGCGGCACGCGGTACCGGGAGGATCTGGCCGCGCTGCGGGCCTACATCCGCGACGTGAAGCCGGTCCTGGTGGGCGTCGACGGCGGCGCCGACGCGCTCCTCGAGGAGGGCTACCGCCCCCACCTCATCGTCGGCGACATGGACAGTGTCTCCGAGCGAGCCTTGGGTTCCGGGGCGGAGATCGTCCTCCACGCCTATCCGTCCGGGGAGGCGCCCGGACGGGCCCGGCTCGACGCGCTCGGGGTGGGCTACACGGAGCTGCCAGCCTCGGGCACGAGCGAGGACGTGGCCTTCCTGCTGGCCCACGAGAAGGGAGCCGATCTCATCGTCGCCGTGGGGACGCATGGCAACCTCCGCGAGTTCCTGGACAAGGGACGCCCCGGGATGGCAAGCACCTTCCTGGTCCGCCTGCGCGTCGGCGAGACCCTGGTCGATGCCAAGGGGGTTTCGCGCATGTACCGGGGGAGCGTGCGGGGACGCGATATCGCCCTGCTGGTCGCCGCGGCGCTGTTCTCGATGGTCGCCGTGGTGGCGGTGTCGCAGCCGCTGCGATTGTTCTTCAAGCAGCTGTGGGAACTGATCCGCCAGCTCCTGTTCCAGCTCCGCCAGTTCTTCTAGCCCCGCGTAGAATCGCGGCGATGGTCTCGTTCCGCTTCCACCTCGTGTCGCTGGTTGCGGTCTTCCTCGCCCTGGGTCTCGGGGTCCTCACGGGGACCACGGTGCTCAACCGTGGCATCGTGACCCAGCTGGAGAACAACACGAACCAGCTCGTCGAGACGGCGGGGCGGTTGCGGGAGGAGGTGCGCGACCTGCAGCGCGACGTCGACGTGTGGCAGCGGTTCGGGAGCGAGGTCGGAACGCACCTGATCGAGGATCGGCTGGTGACGCAAGACGCCGTCCTCATCACCCAGGAGGGCACCGACAACGCCGCCATCGACCGCGTCCGCCGGGGACTGGAGACGGCGGGGGCGGAGGTTCGGGCCGTGCTGTCGGTCGACCGGCGCATGGCCATGGCAGAGGCGGGCGATGCTCAGGAGCTGGCCCGGGTGCTCGAGAGCGAGGAGACCGATCCGAACGATCTCGGCGAGGAGGCCGCGGCGATGCTTGCAGCCAGGCTCACCACCGGGGCCCGCGGCCCCGATCTCCTCGACCGCCTGCTCGGGTCGGGGTTCCTGCTCAACCGCGGCCCGGGCCTGGGGCTGGCCGCGTTGCGCGACATCGGTGGCCCGACGCAGCTGGTGGTGATCGTTGCCGGCGGGACCACGCCGCCGCTGATCGAGCCCGACCGGTTCCTCGTCCCGCTGGTCGATGAGCTGGCCGGAGGCGGCGGGCTCGTCAGCGCGGGGGAGGGCAGCACGAGCATGTACCCGTTCGTCGAGCTGCTGCGCTCGGACACCACGCTGTCCCGGCTGGTGGTGACCCAGGACAACGTCGACGAGCTGACTGGAGAGGTCGGGCTGATCCTGGCCCTGGAGGATCTCGTCGAGGATCGTCGCGTCGGCCACTACGGGGTGAAGGGCGGGGTCGACGGCCTGATCCCCGCGCTTCCGTGAGAGACGGATGAGGATCGTCGCGCTCATCGCCGCGCATCAGGGCGAGAACTTGATCGGTCCGACCGTGGAGGCGGCCCGGTCGATCCCTAAGGTCGACGAGGTCATCGTGGTCGATGACGGATCGACCGATGCCACCGCGGCGGAGGCCGTCGAGGCCGGGGCGCGGGTGCTGATGTCCCCCCACAACCTGGGCAAGGGCGACGCCCTCGACGGTGCGGTGTCGCGCCTTCCGCCGGCCGACGTCTACGTTCTCCTCGACCAGGATCTCGAGGAGACCGCCGCGGCGGCGCACGCCCTGCTCGAGCCGGTGCTGGCCGGCGAGGCCGACGTGGCCATCGGCGTCCTGCCGCGACAGGCAAACCACGGCGGGTTCCGCATCGTGAAGGGTCTCTCGTCGTGGATGATCCGCCGCCTGACGGGCTTCGAGACCGAGGAGCCGATGTCGGGGCAGCGCGCCCTGACCCGGCAGGCCATGGGCGCCGTTCGCCCCCTGGCCCGCGGGTTCGGCGTGGAGCTGGGGATGACCGTCGATGCGATCCGCGCCGGGCTGCGCGTCGTCGAGGTGCCGGTGGCGATGACGCACGCTCCCACCGGCCGCGACCTGGCCGGGTTCGTGCACCGGAGCCGGCAGGGCGCGCACCACCTCGCGGCGGCCCTGCGGCGCATCCGGCCGCGGTGACGCCGCTTCCCACGCTGTACGCCTTCCTCACCGCCCTCGTCCTGGCCCTGGCCACGGCACCGCGGTTGCTCCGCGGCCATCCCGGCCGCCTGGACCGGGCCAACTACGCGGGACGGCAGGTTCCCGCCGTGCTGGGGCTGGCCCTGGTCGGCTCGGTGGGAACGGCCTCCGTGATCGCCGCGTTCGCCAACCTGGGTGGGCTCTACCCGGTGCTGCTGGCCGTGCCGCTGATCGTGGCCATCGGGGCGGCCGGGTTCCTCGACGACATGGTGGCGCGGGGGCCACGGGGGCTCCGCGGCCACCTCGAGAGCATGGCCCGAGGCCACATGACCACGGGCATCCTCAAGGTCGTCGTCGGGGTGGGAGCCGCCGTTCTGGCCGCGGCGGCGCTCGGCGGTGGCCCGGTGCGCGTCATCGCCGCGGTCGTGGTCATGGCGACGTGCACCAACCTGTGGAACGCCCTCGACGTCGGGCCGGGACGGGCCGTGAAGTGGGGCGTTCTGGCCGCCATCCTCCTCCTGGCGGCGTCGTGGCGCGACGGGCTGGGCGTGCTCCTGGCGGCGACGGTGGGAGGGAGCCTGGCCGTGCTCCCGTTCGATCTCGCCGAGCGCGGGATGCTCGGCGACGCCGGCTCCAATCCGCTTGGGTTCGTGGTCGGCCTGGGGCTGGCCGCGCTGCTCCCCACGCCGTGGCTCGTGGTGACGGCGGTGGCCGCGCTCGCCCTGCAGATCGCGGCCGAGACGGTGACGCTGTCGAGGCTGATCGAGGCGGTGCCGCCGCTGCGGTGGTTCGACGGGCTGGGGCGGCGCTCCACATGACGTTTTCGGGAGAAACCGGGCCGGCTGCTTCCCCAGAAGCGGGGGTCTGCTACCATGAAGTCCCGAGTTGGCCACACAGCCGAAGTACATCTTCGTAACGGGAGGCGTCTCCTCCAGCCTCGGAAAAGGCATCACCTCAGCCTCGCTCGGCCGCCTCCTCAAGTCCCGCGGTTTCCGGGTCGCCATGCAGAAGCTCGACCCGTATATCAACGTCGATCCCGGGACGATGAACCCCTTCGAGCACGGCGAGGTGTTCGTGCTGGACGACGGCGCCGAGACCGACCTCGACCTCGGCCACTACGAGCGCTTCACCGACCAGAGCCTCCACCGCGGCTCCAACGTCACCACCGGGGCCGTGTACTCCTCGGTCATCGCCAAGGAGCGCCGCGGTGAGTTCCTGGGCAAGACCGTGCAGGTCATCCCGCACATCACCAACGAGATCAAGGACCGGATCCGCGGCCACGCCGCGGCCTCCGACGCCGACGTGGTGCTGGTCGAGATCGGGGGAACCGTCGGCGACATCGAGTCGCTCCCGTTCCTGGAGGCCGTCCGTCAGCTCCGCAACGAGGTCGGCCGGGATAACTGCGCGTTCGTCCACGTCTCGCTGCTGCCCCACATCGCCCCGACCGGGGAGCTCAAGACGAAGCCCACCCAGCACTCCGTGAAGGAGCTGCGGTCCATCGGTATCCAGCCCGACGTCATCGTGTGCCGCTCCGATCGTCCCATCGGCCGGGGCCTCAAGGAGAAGATCTCGCTGCTGTGCGATGTCCCCATCGAGGGCGTCATCTCCGCGGTCGATGCCGACTCGATCTACGACGTGCCCCTGGTGCTGCATGCCGAGGGGCTGGACGATTCGCTCGTGCACCACCTGCGGCTCCCCGAGGTGGAGCCGGACGTTTCCGAGTGGACGGCCCTGGTAGAGCGGATCCAGACGGCCACGGAGCCCCTCGACATCGCCGTGGTGGGCAAGTACGTGAACCTTCCCGACGCCTACCTGTCGGTGACCGAGGCCTTGAAGCACGGTGGATTCGCCAACGGCGCCGAGGTCCGGCTCCGGTGGATCGCCTCCGACGAGCTCGTGGCCGGAGACGTCGCCGAGGTGCTGGGCGAGGCCGACGGCATCCTCGTGCCCGGCGGGTTCGGGGTCCGCGGGGTCGAGGGGAAGGTCGACGCGATCCAGTACGCCCGCGAGCGGGGGATCCCATTCCTGGGTCTGTGCCTGGGGTTGCAGTGCGCGGTGATCGAGTTCGCCCGGTCCGTGTGCGGGCTGCCCGGAGCGAACTCCAGCGAGTTCGAGCCGGAGACGCCCGACCCCGTCATCGACCTGCTGCCCGAACAGCGGGACGTCACCGACATGGGGGCCACGATGCGGCTCGGCGCGGAGCCGTGCCACATCGCCGAGGGCACGCTGGCCGAGCGATGCTACGGCGAGCCGATCGTGTACGAGCGTCACCGCCACCGGTACGAGGTCAACCCGGCGTACCACAAGGTGCTGCAGGAGCACGGCATGGTGTTCTCCGGGATCTCACCGGACGGCCGCCTCGTCGAGATCATCGAGCTGCCCGACCATCCGTTCTTCATCGCCAGCCAGTTCCATCCCGAGCTGAAGTCGCGCCCCACCCGGCCGCACCCCCTCTTCCGCGGGTTCGTCGGGGCGGCGCTGACCCGCCGCCACGCCGCCCAGCGGGCCGCCGCAGCCGGCTCGTGAGGCCGGCGTCATCGAGCTCCGCCTTCGCCGGCCGGTTCCTCCGCGTCGACGTCGAGCGGTGGACCGACCCCGATCGCGAGCGAGAGATCGTCCGGCACCCCAGCGCTGCAGCGATCGTCGCGCTGACGGCCGAGCAGCAGGTCGTGCTGGTCCGGCAGCTCCGCGAGGCCGTCCGCCGGCCGCTCCTGGAGATCCCGGCGGGTATCTACGACGTCGAGGGTGAGCCACCGGACCGGACGGCCCGCCGCGAGCTAGAGGAGGAGACGGGCTACCGGGCGTCGGCGCTCGAACCCCTGGGCTCCATCTACACGTCCCCGGGGTTCTCCGATGAGCGCATCGATCTGTTCCTGGCTACGGGGCGCCCCGTGGGCAAACCCGAGGAAGGGATCGAGGTCGTGGAGATGAACCTGGACGAGGCGGTGCGGGAGATCGAGGCCGGCTCCATCGCCGATGCCAAGAGCGTGGCCGGCCTGCTCCTTGCGGCCCGCCGGCTGGCCTAACCGGCCGGGATGCGCCTCGGCGCCGGGCGGTATCCTACGGGCGTCGAGAAGGGGACCGGATGATCGTCGGAGTACCGAGCGAGGTCAAGGACAACGAGTACCGCGTCGCGCTGACGCCGGCCGGGGTCCGCGAGCTGGCCAGCGCCGGCCACCGGGTCATCGTGGAATCCGGCGCCGGTACGGGATCGGCCATCCCCGACGAGGCGTACGTGAAGCACGGCGCCGACGTCGTCGCCTCCGTCGACGAGGTCTGGCAGACCGCCGACCTCATCCTCAAGGTCAAGGAGCCCGTCGCCGAGGAGTACCCGCGCCTCCGCGACGGGCAGATCCTGTTCACGTACCTGCACCTCGCTGCCAGCAAGGAGCTCACCGAGACGCTTCTGGACCGGGGTGTGGCCGCGGTCGCCTACGAGACCGTGCAGCCCGACGGCGGCGGACTTCCCCTGCTGGCCCCCATGAGTGAGGTGGCCGGGCGCATGGCGCCGCAGATCGGCGCGCACTACCTGGAGAAGGGGAACGGCGGGCGCGGGGTGCTCCTCGGAGGCGTGTCCGGCGTGCACCCCGGCCGCGTGGTGGTGCTCGGCGCCGGCATGGCCGGGTCCAACGCCGCTTGGATCGCCGCCGGCATGGAGGCCGAGGTCGTGATCATCGATCGCGACGTCGACCGGCTCCGGTGGGTCGATCACATCCATAAGGGCCGCATCCTCACCGTGACCAGCAACCAGCTGGCCATCGAGCACCACGTCAGCCAGGCCGACCTCGTCATCGGAGCGGTGCTGGTCCCCGGAGCCCGGGCACCGCGGATCGTCACCGAGGAGATGGTGGCGGGGATGCGGAGGGGGTCCGTGATCATCGACATCTCCGTCGACCAGGGCGGCTGCGTTGAGACGTCGCGGATGACGACGCACTCGGCGCCGACGTTCGAGGTGCACGGCGTGACCCACTACGGCGTCGGCAACATGCCCGGGGCGGTGCCGAAGACCTCGACGTACGCGCTGACGAACGTGACGATCCCGTATGCGGAAGCGATCGCCACGAAGGGCCTGGAGGAGGCGGTCCTCGACGACGCCGCCCTGGCCCGGGGCGTCAACGTCTACGGTGGGGCCATCACCAACGGGGCCGTGGCCGAGGCGCACCGGCTCGACGAGAAACCGCTGGCGTCGGTGATCCCCGGCGCGCCGGTCTGACGTCGGCGCGTCGGCGATGACGACGATGCTCGTCGATCGGTTCCTCGACCACCTGACGGTGGAGCGCGGGCTCTCGCGGAACACGCTCGATGCGTACCGGCGTGACCTGGGCCGGTACGCGGTCTTCCTGGCGAAGCGAGGGATCCGCGACCCCCTGCGGGCCGGGGAGGCCGACATCGCCGCGTTCGTGGGCTACCTGTCGACATCCGAGTACGCGCCGGGGAAGCGGTACCTGGCCTCCTCCGTGGCCCGCGCGTTGGCCGCCGTCCGCTCCTTCCACCGGTTCCTGGTGCGTGAGGGGACGGCCACGTCCGACCCCGCCCGGACCGTCTCCCGGCCCCGCGTGCCGCGCAACCTGCCCAGGCCGCTCGCGATCGATGAGGTCGAGAAGCTGATCGCCGCGCCCGGGAAGGACGGCCCGGTCGCTCTGCGTGACACCGCCATCCTGGAGACGCTGTACGGCGCCGGTCTGCGCATCTCCGAGCTGGTTTCCCTCGACGTCGACGACATCGACGTCGACGAGGGCAGCGTCCGGGCCATGGGCAAGGGCTCGAAGGAGCGGATCGTGCCGCTGGGACGGTACGGGGTGCGGGCTCTGCAGGCCTACCTGACCAGGGCTCGCCCCTCGCTGGCCAAACGGGGGTCCCGCGGGGCGCTGTTCCTGAACCAGCGCGGGGGGAGGCTGACCCGGCAGGGGTCCACGAACATCGTCAAGCAGATGGCGTCGCGGGCGGGGATCCGCAAGCGCGTGACCCCGCACATGCTCCGCCACTCGTTCGCCACGCACCTGCTTGAGGGTGGGGCCGACGTCCGCGTCGTCCAGGAGCTCCTCGGCCACGCCAGCGTGGCCACGACCCAGGTCTACACCCTGGTCACCGGCGAACAGCTCCGCGAGGTGTACCTGACCTCGCATCCTCGAGCGTTCCGCACGGCCGAGCGGCGCCGCGGTGCGTAGCCGATGAAGGTCCTCCTCCTGGTGTGCGACTCGTTCGGTGTGGGCGCCGCTCCCGACGCAGCGGCGTACGGCGATGAGGGGTCGAACACGCTCGGCAACACGGCGACGGAGGTGGGCGGGATCCGGGCACCGAACCTGGGGCGGCTGGGCCTGGGCATGCTGACCGAGATCGAGGGCGTTCCACCGGAGGCCGGTCCGGGAACGGCGCACGGCCGGTGCCGGGAGCGCTCCGCCGGCAAGGACACCACCACCGGACATTGGGAGATGGCCGGGCTCATCGTGGAGCGCGCCTTTCCCACGTACCCGGCCGGCTTCCCACCCGAGGTCATCGGGGCGTTCGAGGCGGCGATCGGCGCCGAGGTGCTCGGCAACGTCCCCGCCTCGGGAACCGACATCATCGAGGAGCTCGGCGAGGAGCACCTGCGCACCGGCCGCCCCATCGTCTACACGAGCGCCGACTCCGTCTTCCAGATCGCGACACACAAGGACGTCGTCCCGCTGGAGACGCTGTACGAGTGGTGCCGGGCGGCCCGGGGCGTCCTCACCGGGGAGCATGCCGTGGGTCGGGTCATCGCCCGGCCGTTCACGGGTCGGCCGGGCTCGTTCACGCGCACCCACGAGCGGCGCGACTTCTCCGTCGAGCCGCTCGGAGAGACCTACCTCGATCTCGTGCACCGCGCCGGGGTGCCGGTGCTGGGGGTGGGGAAGATCCCCGACATCTTCGCCGGTCGGGGGCTCACCGAGTCGGCGCACGCGGAATCGAACGACCACGGCGTGGACCTGTCCCTGAAGTACCTGGCCGGCGAGGAGCCCCGCCTCGTGATGACCAATCTGGTCGACTTCGATACGAAGTACGGTCACCGCAACGACGCCGAGGGGTACGGGCGATGCGTCGAGGAGTTCGACCGCCGGGTGCCGGAGCTGATCGAGGCGGTGGGGGAGGGGCTCCTCCTGCTGACCGGTGATCACGGCTGCGATCCCACCGACGTGTCCACCGACCACACCCGCGAGCACGTGCCGGTCCTGGCCGCCGGCGGTGCCCTGGCCGAGCGTCCGGCCGTCGACCTCGGCGTCCGCGACACCTTCGCCGACATCGGGGCCACGGCGGCCGACCTCCTCGGGGTGACGCCCACGCTTGCCGGCAGGAGCTTCCGGACGGAGCTGGGGCGTTCGTGACCGACCGCCGCGACGTGGTCGCTGCCAAGCGCGACGGCGCCCCGCTCACCGAGGAGCAGATCCGCGACTTCGTCCTGGCCTACGCGCGCGGCGACGTCGCCGACGAGCTTGCCGCGGCGTTCCTCATGGCCTCGTACACGCGTGGGCTCGATCCCGAGGAGACGCTGTTCCTGACCCGGGCCATGGTCGACTCGGGGGCGACGCTCCCGCTGGACGGGGTGTCCCGCCCGACCGTCGACAAGCACTCCACCGGCGGCGTTGCCGACGGCGTCACGCTGGTGTTCGCGCCGCTGGCCGCCTCGCTGGGCCTGGCCGTGGCCAAGCTGTCCGGCCGGGGGCTGGGCCACACGGGGGGAACCCTCGACAAGCTCGAGTCGATCCCCGGCCTGCGCACGGATCTCTCCATCGAGGAGCTGGAGCGGCAGGTCGAGAAGATCGGCTGCGCGGTGGCCGCCCAGACCAAGGATCTGGTGCCCGCCGATGGGGCCCTGTACGCGCTGCGGGACGCCACGGCCACGGTGCCGAGCGTCCCGCTGATCGCGGCCAGCGTGATGAGCAAGAAGCTCGCCGTCGGCACCGACCTCATCCTCCTCGACGTCAAGGCTGGCAGCGGAGCGTTCATGAAGACACCCGAGGAGGCCGGCGCGCTGGCCGATGCGTGTGCCGCCCTGGCAGGGGCGTGGGGGCGGCCGGCCCGGGCCGCCGTCACCGACATGTCCCAGCCTCTCGGCGAGGCCGTCGGCAACGCCCTCGACATCGCCGAGGCCGTGGCTGTACTGCGCGGGGAGCGGACCGGCCGCCTCCACGACCTGGTGCTCGAGTTCGCCATGGCCGCGCAGGACGGACTGTCGTCGACACCGGCAGCGGAGGCCAGGGCCCGTGCCGAGGATGCGCTGTCGTCGGGGGAGGCGGCCTCCGTGTTCGGGCGGATGGTCGAGGCGCAGGGCGGCGATCCCCGGGTCGCGGAGGATCCCGCCGCGGTCCTGCCCAAGGCGCGATGGGTGGAGCCGCTCGTCGCCGACACGCGAGTCCTGGATGCGCAGGGGCGAAACGTCGCCGCCATCGATGCCGAGGCGGTGGGCCGGGCCGCCTCCGCGCTCGGCGCCGGGCGGATGCGCAAGGGCGACCCGATCGATCCCGCGGTGGGGATCGTCCTGCGGGCCAAGGTCGGCGACGTGATCGACACCGGCTATGAGATCGGGGAGGTCCACGCCCGCGATCGTGAGTCGGCGGCGGCGGCGATCACGGCGGTGTGGGAGGCCGTCACGCTGGGCCCCGACG